>VSNO01000160.1 GCA_009774375.1 Lachnospiraceae bacterium | reverse complement strand
TGACTGGATTGAGCCGGATATGATTGAAAGGCTTATGAACATTGAAGACAATACACAGGCGGACATCATTGCTTTTTCGGGATATGAAGAATGTGGAGATTATCAGGGATTAAAGAAAAATACGATTGCGGAAGGGCTTTATCGGGGAGAGGAACAGCTTGGTAATCTGTATGGTAAAATGATTATGAATGAAATTTTTTTTGAACATGGCATTTCAACAAGTATATGGAATAAATTCTTTAAAAAAGGGGTGTTGGAAGAGCACCAGATGAATGTTCCGAATGATGTAAGCTACGGTGAAGATACGGCATGTGTTTATCCGTGTATGCTTTCTGCGGATTCCATATATGTGACCAATATACCACTTTATCACTATCGGGTGAGACAGGGCTCAATTGTTAGAAGCGAAAAAGTAAGTAGTGAGAACTTTGAAAAGCTTTACAGAACTTTGAAACTTTGTTTTGACGCACATACAAAAAAGAAAATTTTAAATGTACAGCTAAATTATTATATGTGGCAGGCAGTGTTTTTAAAAGGATATGAAAAAATTCATGACTATATGCCTTTATTTCCGTTTGAAAAGGTTAAATCCGGCATGAAAATAGCCATACACGGAGCGGGACTGTTTGGACAGGTTATCCGCGGATATTGTACACTGTCTGATGAGTTATCTGTTGTAGGATGGTTTGATAAACATTATGAGATATATGTAAAGCAGGGCTACCCTGTGAAGGCACAGGACGATGCAGCTGATATGGATTTTGACATTATGGTAATCGCGATACTCAATAGCAGGATAGCAGAACAGATTAAAAAAATGTATGCTGTGCAGGGTATTCCGGAATGGAAGATTGATATGGTAAATATGCAGGTTTTGGACAGGTACTCATTGCCGCAGTTTGATAATGGAGGATAGTTCATGTGGAAAATTGTAATATTTGGAGCCAAAAGCATTGCATTGGGCATATGTCTTGCGGTACAGGAACTGTATCATGATTTTGAAGTGGCTGGTTTCCTTGTCAGCAGCAGGGAGGGGAATCCCGATACCCTTGCGGGACTTCCGGTGTATGGGCTTGAGGACTTTCATCATAAAAATGCGTGTGTTCTGGTTGCTACACCGGAGGATATGCAGGAAGGAATTGTAAGACTACTTGAAGAGCAGGGATTTCACAATCATATTTGCGTTGATTCTGGGAAGGAAAATGATCTTATGGAACGGTATTACGCCCGTATGGGAATTTTTCCGTCTATACATCATATGGCAATAAAGGACGGACATGACGATACAGTATGATCTGAGGATATGCTAAAAGGGGAAGGGGCGGGATAGTGGAAGCACAAAAAGCGTATGGCAAGCAAGCTCATAATATACAGGTTTATATGGCAAAATTTTGTAAAGACAAACCGCTGATGAATATGTATGATCTTCCTGACTGGATCATTCCGATACAGGCGGGAGCCGTTCTTACCGCGGAAAGAGTCTGCTCTCTTTTGGACAATAGCGGTAGAAATATTTCATGTAAAAATGCAAATTATTGTGAGCTTACGGTGCTGTACTGGATATGGAAAAACCAGATCTGTAAAAATACTGACATATGTGCCAGATATTACGGATTGTTTCATTACCGCAGGTTTCTTGACATCAGAGAGGAAGACATAAAATATATAAATGAAGGCAGTATCGATGTGATTCTGCCTTTTCCGACTGTACATGAACCAGACATCTGTGAACATCATGAACGGTATATTTGCAGTTCAGACTGGGATGCTGCAAAGCAGGCGTTGAAAGAGCTGCAGCCCGAGTACTACGCAGCATACGATAATATTTTTTCAGGAAAGTACTTGTACAACTATAACATGATTATCGCTAAAACAGAAGTGTTAAAAAAATACTGTGAATGGTTGTTTCCAATACTTGAGCGTGTGGAGGAACTTTCAGTGCCCAAAGGTAGTGAGCGTGCAGACAGATATATAGGATATATCGGAGAGAGTCTGTTGACGCTATATTTTATGCATAATGAAAACCGTTTGAATATAGTTCATACTGGAAAAATAATGTTGACATAGGAGCTGCAAATAAAGTTATGTTCTTTGGGTATCATTTTTATGCACACGGGCATCCAGAGGAAATATGTCAGTAGAAACTGACTGGTGTCCGAGTAGAAAAAGTCTTCCCTATTTGATGATTTTTTTAAACGCATCTCCAATATGCACAGGAGAATTCCGTTTCTGCTGCATCTTGTCACTGTTCAGAGTGGTCATTACAACATAATTTCTTGACAGCGCAGAGACTTCTGTGATATGCTGACAATAGTTCAAGGATATAGAAAGAAAAATATGTAGATTAAAATATGTAGATAAAATATGTAGATTAAATATGTAATAGAAAGGCGGCATACGCGTGGGTATTATTATTCTTTGTGCACGCACCCGTAGACAGGGGCAGTAAAAAAGCAGATGAATCGTCTTACAAGGCGGGATTTTTTTGCGTGCGGATAATAATATCAGGAACATCGTCGCAGTCAGGCAGACGGTGTTTTGGTGTCGGCCGGACAGATGCGACGTGAGTTGTATTTGTGCTGTCTGTCGTATTGTATTTTTAGCAGGGAAATTCCGTTTCTGGTCGGAAGCGTTCCCTGCTTTTTTTATGCACACGGGCGTCCAGAGGAAATATAGTTTTTTTTCAAGAAAACTCCCTCTATGGGAGATCATAGAATCAGAAGGAGGCAGATCATGCAAAAAGGCAGGAACAACCAGAAATACGACACGACAAAACATTTATCAGATTCACAGAACTTTATCACGGACCGCAGGCTGATCCGCAGGATCATCGGCCTGGCAGGGATCGGTGCGGACGATACCGTTCTGGAGATCGGGACGGGAAAGGGACATCTGACGGAAAGGCTGTGCGAGCAGGCGGGAAGCGTCTGTTCGATAGAGATCGACCGGAAGCTGTATGAGCACGCGCGGGAGAGACTGGCGCAGTATTCAAATCTGAGCTTGATACACGGGGATTTCTTAGAGTATCGTCTTCCGCAAAAGGGCGGTTACAAGGTTTTCGCCAATATCCCGTTTTTCATCACCACGCAGATCGTCGAGAAACTGACACAGGTGTCATACATGCCTGCAGATATCTGGCTTGTCATGGAGAAGGGCGCGGCGAAACGGTTTATGGGAGTCCCGAAGGAGACAGGGAGGTCGCTGCTGTTGAAAGTGAATTGGGACATGAAGATCGCGTATCATTTTCGCAGGGACGACTTTCATCCTGCGCCGTCGGTGGACGCTGTTCTGGTCCACTTTTCCAGAAAAGATGTGCCAGACCTGAGCAGAAAGGAATGCGGTGAATTTCGGAAGTTTGTAGAGCACTCATTGAAGTATGGGCTCTGCGGCGGCAGGGGACTGCTGACTAGAAGACAGGTGTCGGCGGCGCTGAAGCGGGCGGGACTGCCGCACGCGCATGAGGACGGAGTCACGCTGTATATCCAGTGGCTGTGCTTATTTCGATGCTATCAGCAGTGCTGCGGTCCACAGCGTTCCGGCAGCAGGCAGGATCCGTGCAGAAACTGAGCCGGCTGCGTCTGCTCTAGAGCGTGTCTGAAAAATGCTCTAGTGCTCATCAGAAAGATGCGGGAAAAATCACTTGACTTGGAGTGCACTCCAGACTGTATAATAATACAGATACAGCGCAGGACAAAAACAGGAGGTGACAAGCGTGACGATCAAGGAAGTGTGTGAGAGATACCACATATCTCCAGATACACTCAGATACTATGAGAAGATGGGAGCCATACCGGCTGTCCATCGGACAAAAGGCGGTGTCCGGGACTATACGGAGCAGGATATTGGCTGTGTCGAGAACGCCCTGTGTATGCGCAACGCCGGCGTCCCTGTGGAGATGGTTGCCACATATGTGAAGTTGTGCGGGCAGGGAGATGAGACCTTTCTGGCGCGGCGCGATCTGCTCAGAGAGGTCCGCGGAGGGATCGTGAGACAGATCGAGAAATGCCAGAGGGAACTGGAGCGGCTCGAATATAAGATCGGGCGGTACGAGCTTGCGATCGAGACAGGAGAACTTGTCTGGGACAGAACGTTTTCTTTTGAGCCGGATGCCCCGGAATGAATATATAAAAGGAGGATTTATCTATGATCTACAGAAAATTTCAGGAACTGCAGCTTTCGGGTCTGGGACTTGGCATGATGCGTCTGCCTGTGGTCAATGGCGACGACAGCATGATCGATGAGGCGGCTGCGGCAGAGATGATCGACTGCGCTTACCGCAGCGGAGTGAATTATTTTGATACGGCATGGGGATACCACGACGGCAATTCGGAGCTTGTGGCCGGCAGATATCTTGGCAGATATCCGAGGGAGAGCTACTACCTTGCCAGCAAATTTCCGGGGTATGACGTCTCCAATATGGACAAGGTGGAGCTGATCTTTGAGAAGCAGCTTGAAAAGTGTCAGACGCCTTATTTTGATTTTTATTTATTTCACAATGTCTATGAGGGGAATATCGATGCTTATCTCGACCCGCAGTACGGTATCCTGGACTATCTGCTAAAGCAGAAAGAAAATGGGCGGATACGCCATCTCGGATTTTCGGCGCATGGCAGTGTGGAGATCATTCGGCGTTTTCTGGACGCATATGGAAAGCATATGGAATTTGGCCAGCTCCAGCTCAACTATATGGACTGGCATTTCCAGAACGCACAGGAGAAGGTGGCACTGCTGAACCAGGCCGGCATTCCTGTGTGGGTTATGGAACCGCTGCGGGGCGGTAAGCTGGCAAGTGCGTCCGGGGAACTGGCGGAAGCGATGCAGACCATGCGCCCGGAGGAGACTGTTCCTGGCTGGGCGTTCCGTTTCCTGCAGAGCGTTCCGGGCGTGACAATGGTCCTGTCGGGGATGTCCACGCTGGAGCAGCTCAGGGCGAACATCGCTACATACGGGACAGATGCGCCCCTGAACGAGGAGGAGTGGAACACACTCATAAAGCATGCGGATGCGGAGACACAGAGGGGAGGTCTGCCCTGCACGGCCTGCCATTACTGCACCAGCCACTGTCCGAAGAAGCTTCCGATCCCGGAGCTGATCGCACTGTACAATGAGCATAAACTCACGGGCGGCGGTTTTATCGCACCGATGGCGGTGGCGAGCATGCCACAGGAGAAGCGGCCGGCGAACTGTATCGGCTGCAGGGGATGCGAACAGGTCTGCCCGCAGCAGATCAGGATCTCCGAGATGATGGCAGAGTTTACCACCATGATCGGGATGTGAGACAGATCACTTGTTTTGGCAGTTGACAGGCAAATAGAAATTGAATACAATAGTCTAAAATGTATTTGGTAGTATGTCAGAACAAGGAGAACAGAGTGAATTACATTGTTTTTGATCTGGAGTGGAATCAGGCTTCCGATCTGAGGACAAGACGGGCGAACAGCCTGCTGTTTGAGATCATAGAGATCGGCGCGGTCAAGTTAAATGAGAAAAGAGAGCAGATAGATGATTTTCATGAGCTGATCAGACCCCAGGTGTTTCAAACGATGAACCAGGTGACGGGGGATCTGATCCATCTGAAAATGGAACAGCTCGCAGACTGTCGTTCCTTTCCCGACGTCGCAGCTGATTTTGTCAGATGGTGCGGCAGGGAGTGCATTTTCTGCACATGGGGAAATCTCGACCTCACAGAGCTGCAGAAAAATATGGACTATTACAATATGACACCCCTGTCAGAAAGGACGCTCCGATACTACGATGTCCAGAAATTGTTCAGCATCGCTTTCGAGGACAGGAAATCGAGACGTACACTGCAGTATGCGGTTGAATTTCTGCATATTGAGAAGGATGTGGCATTTCACAGGGCGCATGCGGATGCGTATTACACAGCGGAGATCCTAAAAAGGATCAAGGATGGAAGTGTTTTCCAGAATTATTCTTTTGATACATACCGCCTTCCGCGGAACCGGTCCGAGGAGATCAGGATCTGTTTTGAAGATTACTCGAAATATATATCGAGGAAATTTCCGGACAAGGCTGCCGCCATGGAGGACAGGGAGGTGATCTCCACCCAGTGTTTTATCTGCGGCGCGAGAACCCGGAAGAAGATATCATGGTTTACCAATAACGGGAAGCATTACTACACCGTTGTCAGCTGTGCCCGCCACGGTGCGATCAAGGGCAAGATCCGGCTGCGCAGGGCGGAGGACAGCAGTATTTATGTCGTAAAGACGATGAAACAGATCGGACCGGATATGGTGCAGGATATTCTGGAAATGAAGAACCAGATCCGCAAAAACAGAAAAGAGCGGCGACACAAAAAGGAAGGCGTGAATTAGTGCCTTCCTTTTTGTTAAGGTTTCCCGGAATCATTTCCGGCCCGGCCTGAACCATGCCGGCGCCCGCCGGGATGAATTGTGCCATCTGGCACGCCGTCTGGCTTCCCGCCTGGCAGCCCGGTTTTCGCGTCTCCTGTTGCGGCGGCGTTTGCTGCTCTGTCCCCGCGGGGAAAAGCTGTAGTTGTGGATGATGGATATGATGAACAGTATCAGGACGATGACGGCGGCGGTGATCGCGATCGCCAGGATGACTTTTCTGACATCGATGTAGACAACCTTCATCTCTTCTTCCGGCGGTTCTGTGGACAATTCCGGAGCCGATATCATCTCTCCCGTTTCCGCTTCCTCCCCGGGAGGATCCGGAGTGATCTCATAGCCGGGTTCACTGGAGCTGAAGTGAAAGGCGGGGATACTGGATTTGTAAAATACCAGATCGCATCCGCCGACAGGGACACCGGAGTACGTGTAGCTGATGGAAGCGATGACATTCGTGTCAGAATCCTGTTCTTCGTAGGTCAGCGTCGAGACGGTGTCTGAAAAATCCGCAGTGTTCGGCAATATGACATAGGTATCATTTTCTATGGAGATAAGCGGCGTGGAATCGCCGAACAGGTCATTTTCCGTGTCAAAGAAATTCATCGTGTCAATGTTGTATTTGGTCTCATGATCCTTGATGGACACACGCTGAAAGTTCTCAAATCCGTACTGGAAGAGCGTGATCGTATCCTCAAACTGATATGGCGTCTCGTCCATGAATACAACACACACCAGCTTCATCCCGTTTTTTTCGGCGGCAGATACGAGCGTCTGGCGCGACTGTGACACGAACCCGGTCTTGCTTCCGAGGAGATACTCGTACTCGTAAGGTTTTCCCTTGTAAAGCTGGTTCTTGGAAGCGATCCACACGTCCTCCTCGTCGTCCGGCTTTAACCTGAAATGGTAACTGTTCGTGGAGGACATTTTACAGAGCAGATCATTGCTGAAAAATTCACAGCCGATCAGGGCGAGATCATAGGCGCTGGTGTAGTGGTCCTCATCAAAAAGGCCATTACAGTTGGTAAAGTTGGAATCCGTGCCGCCGAGCGATGCGACCTTCTCGTTCATGAGTTCCGTGAAAGCCTCCACGGTCTTTTCCTTTCCGAGCTTTTCAGCGACATGTTCCCCGACGGCGCTCGCGACCTCGTTGGCAGACTGTACCAGCACGCAGTAGAGCGCCTGTTCCATGGGCATGGTGTCGCCCGTATCGACGCCGCCGAGTCTGGAACCGTCACTGGGGACATCGTATATGGAATCGCGGGAGAAAGTGATGGTCTCGTCCATGGTACAGTTCTCCATCGCGAGCAGGCAGGTCAGGATCTTGGTCGTGCTGGCAGGATAATTCCTTTCGTGGATATTCTTGGCGTAGAGGATCGTGTGCGTGTTCATCTCCATCAGAATGGCGGACTCGGCGCCGATGGCAGGCCCCTGGGGCCAGTTGGCGATCTCGTTGGACTGGATCGGGAGAGACTTTCGCTGTTCCATCTGCTCCATGCGGTCTTCCTCGGCGCATGACACGGCAGGGCCGGTGAGAAAAAGATTCGACACCAGTAACGGCACAAGTGCCGCTGTGACAAGCAATCTATTCAAAAATCTGTTGATACGTTTCATTTATAAAATCCCTTCAATCTGTAAAATATAGAATCAATGCGCATGACAGCAATACACGCGGCTGCAATGCACATAATACGTAAAAATCCAGCCGCTCTGCGGCAGACAATATCTTTTAGCGTTTCCCACATATTAGATTGTACACTATTTTAGTAAAAATGTAACGCGATATAAAAATTTAATATATGGATGCGGATGGTTACGGTTCACACAGGACTTAGCATTTACTGCTAATTATGGCTTACAAGCCACGTAAGAAAACGTACATATTGCGAGTAAAAATCCATTTGCGAAGCAAATTTTGCATGGATTTTTACCTGTTACTGAGAACGGAGTGAACAGTAACTGCGGATGCGGGAAATGGCCGTCACACGCCGCGAACGGCGGTATTGGGCACGTACTGCCTGCAGAGTGCGGCATATGCCTGCAGTGTCTCTGACGAATGCGCGTGAAATCCCCTGCAGAGCACACCGTCGCTGTCTGTGTATGACTGCAGAAAATACGCTTCTGCGCCGGCGATCCACTGTGAGATGGCGAGCAGGCCGGCCTCGTCATGGAGCTCTTTTACGACTGTTGTGCGGAACTCATAGGAAATCCGTTTTTGACACATCAATATCCGGACAGAGTCCTGTACTGCATCTAGACAGGATTCAAAATTCCCTGTCTGCATGCCTGTGGTAATCCTGTACCTGTCAGGGGCGTTCTTGATATCCATGGCACAGTGATCGATCAGACCGGCATCGATCAGGTCATGAAGCATCTGCGGATTGGTGCCGTTGGTGTCCAGCTTTACCAGATAACTCAGTTCCCTGATCCGTGTGATCAGTTCCGGCAGGTCAGCGTGCAGGGTGGGTTCGCCCCCCGTGATGCACACACCGGTCAGGACGTTGCGCCTTTTGTTTAAAAATGCCAGAACCTCTTCCTCCGCAAGAGGGACAAGGGACTCATTTTTGAGTACGATATCCCTGTTGTGACAGTAGGGACAGCAAAAATTACACCCGCCGGTAAACAATGCCGCCGCCACATGTCCCGGGTAATCCAGCAAAGTTGTTTTGGTCAGACCTAGAATGAGCATGGCATGATCCTCCTGGTACAAATCTTCACAACACAGTATAACATATTTTTTCTGAAATACACATAGGATAAATTAAAATGACACCGGTCGGGAGAAGACGGGACAATGATGAATTATATCTGGGGCGGTATGCTGATCATAGGGATCATATTCGGTGTGGCGACAGGAAATATGCAGGCAGTGACGGATGCTGTGCTGCAGTCCTCCAAGGAGGCAGTGACACTCGGCATCTCCATGCTCGGTATCGTGGCATTCTGGACAGGGCTGATGGAAGTGGCACAGGAGGCGGGCGTCATCACGGGCCTCACAAGGCTGATCGTGCCGTTCATGCGCTTTCTGTTTCCGAAGATCCCGAAGGGACACCGGGCGTGGGACTCCCTGTCCGCCAATTTTGTCGCAAATATCCTGGGACTTGGCTGGGCGGCGACGCCGGCGGGGCTTTGAGTTATTATAATG
>VSNO01000016.1 GCA_009774375.1 Lachnospiraceae bacterium | reverse complement strand
CAAATTTATAGCGCACCTTACAGGATGCGCTATATAGAATATCGTTTGGTTATCAAAATCGGCTGTGAATAGTAACCCAGAAATATCGGTTTCCATATCTTTCTAACTTATTCTTGGCTGACATTTTGAAAAAAAGAATTGTCATTTGGGTTAAAACATGATAGACTATTGTCGATATAAAGTAATAGAAGTGAAAAAGTTCAATTTTTTAAGAGTTTTTAACTTGATTTCGCAGAACAATGTAATCTGCGAAATTTTTTGCATTATACAAAAAGGCAATGCATAAAAACGGGCAGAGAAGAGTCCTGATGCTCTTCCCTGCCCGTCTGATCAATTACACAACAGCCTCCACGATCGTTTTGCCGCCGGTGTGGATCTCCTTCACGCCGATCTATCATCAAAGGCAATATCTTATCAATACATTTGCAGATCCATCCCTGCATGATGCTCTTCCTCGTACTCTTTCAGCATACCCGCGATCTGAACTGTCGAAAAATTCATACATCAGCACTCTCTTCCCGCAGCTGCGTCATCCCGCCGGCCAGGATCAGCCTGTTGTCCGCATAGATCTCCGGGAACTGGCTCATACTCAGCGGATTGACGCCGCGCCCTGCCTCGATCGTGTAGCCGGGGCGGTTGTACGCCTCGATGAACCAGTCCTTATATCCGGCATAGCCCGACGCGTAGGGCGTCTCCTCCACCTGGTAACCGCTGACCCTGCCGAAATATTCCGCGATGCGCCTTGACCGCTCCGGTTCATAATCGAGATACTTCCAGTAAATGACTTCGCCCTGCGTGTGGTAGGCGAGAACAAGCTGAAAATCATGGGCTTTCGTAAAGTGGTACATGTTGATGCTCTCGACCGCCGACAATGGCGCCTCCCCCACAAAATCACGCGGCGCCGGCGATGTGTACCCCTGTGCAAATTTGATCTCCTTCGCGTTCTCCCACCCCGCCGGGAATTGGAGATTGAGGTCGATCCCGTTGATGTTTGCCTTCCAGCCGTCGGGATATGGGATCGTGGGATAATCGGAGGCGATCGCCAGCGCCTGCTCGATATACTCCTCGTTCCGGATCATTCCGTTTACGAGATCCGCACCGTCCGGATTGACCATCGGGATCAGGAACAGGCTGTACTCGCCAAAGAGCGCCTCCGTGTCCTCCCCATAGAGGTCCTCTCCCTCCGCATAAGCTTTTGCGTAGGACTCCGCGAACTTAAGCAGGATCGGCGTCGTGATCCACTCGTTGGCGTGGAAGCAGGCGCTGTAGCAGACCTGCGTCTGCCCCTCGCCGATCTGCAGGTAACATACCTCCCTGCCCATGACACTCCTTCCGATACAGCCTGAGACCAGAAACGGATAGCGGATCCTCAATCCCTCCAGGATAAATTCCGTGAGACTCGACGTGTATGGCACGCTCTCGTCGACAAGCGCAAAAGAAAAAGGAACGTAGATCCGCGTCCCTGTCTGTAAATTCATGGCGTCGAGCGATGGATTTGCCGTCAGTATCGCTGACACCTGTGTATCATATGTATCAGCTATCCCCCACAGCGTCTCCCCTGCCGTGATCACATGTGTCGTATAGCCCTTGAGATAGGGCGTCAGCTTTGCCCACGCCGCTCTGTCTGCGTAGCAGCCGACTCCCTCCCCCATAAATTCCTTCAGTGCTTCGCAGGTCGCCCTGCCAAACCGACCGTCAACCTCGATCGGAAACCCTGCCCTCCTGAGCGCAAGTTGCAGATACTCCACTGCAACACCCACATCACCTACATAAATATTCCGCATAAGCCTGTTTTCCAACAAATCATATATTTGTATAATCTATGCCAAAAGCCGGTCAGTCATGCATCGAAAACAATTCCTATATGATTTTGTTCAGGCTCTCCTGGATCCCCCTCACAACCTCCGGCTTATTCATCGAATAGACGTGGACATGCCTGACACCATTTGCGATCAGGTCGATGATCTGATCCGTCGCATAGATGATCCCCGCCTGCTGCATCGCCTCCGGATTCCTGCCAAAGCAGTCCACGATGCTCCGAAACCGCATCGGCACATTGCAGCCTGAAAGCTTCACCGCATTTTTCAGCTGGGAAGGTCTTGTGATCGGCATGATCCCCGGGATCACAGGGACTTCAATCCCCGCCTCGCGCACCCTGCAGAGGAAATTATAGAAGATATTGTTGTCAAAGAACATCTGTGTCGTCAGATACTCGCAGCCGGCGTCGACTTTCTTTTTCAGGTTCAGAATGTCCTCCTGCGTGTTCTCCGACTCGACATGTCCCTCCGGATAGCATGCGCCGCCGACGCACATGCCGCCAAACGCCCTGATATCCGCCGCAAGCTCCGACGCATAGTGGTAGTCCGTAAACGGCTCGCCCTCGAAATCCTTTGGCCGGTCCCCGCGCAGCGCGAGCACATTCTCGATCCCTGCCGCCCTCATCTCCTCCAGCGACTGCCGGATCCCCTCCTTCGTCGCACCGACACAGGTCAGGTGCGCGATCGTCGTGACCCCGTATTCCTCCTGGATCCCCTTTGCGATCTTTAACGTATTGCCGCGCGTGCTCCCGCCCGCGCCGTACGTCACGCTCATGTAACTTGGCTTTAGCCTTGCGACACCGTACGCCGCCTCCTTAACAGCCTCATAGTCTGCCGTGACCTTTGGGGGAAATACCTCAAAGGACAGCGTCACATCATTTTTCAGTAAGATCTCGTTTAATTTCATTGTTATACTCCCTTTTGTTCGTCTGTTTTCTGATCCAGCTTTTCCTCAAACTCTTCCTCCGGAACGGGCCTGCTGTAGCGGTAGCCCTGTGCCACATAGGCGCCGATCTCCATCATGAGCTCCGTGTCGTTCTCGTTCTCAACACCCTCGCACACCACCTGCGCATCCAGATCCTGTGCCAGGTTCACGATATTCTTCATGATCTTGACCTGTCTCACGCGGTTTTTGTTGTTCAGCAGGAACGAACGGTCAAGTTTGATGACCGATGCCGGAATCTGCTCAAAGACACCCAGCGATGAATACCCCGATCCAAAATCATCGATCGAGAGCCGGATCCCTTTTCCGCGCAATATCTCAACCGTCTCCTTCACCTTCTGCTGCTGAAGCTCCTCCACAACCAGCGTCTCCGTGATCTCAACCTCGATATATTCCTTTGGAATGCAGTATTTGTCCATGACTGCCTCAAACTGATCCGGGAAATTCTCCCTGGTAAAATGGATCCTTGAGAAATTGCAGGAGATCGGCACGATCCGTTTCCCTGCATCCATGCGCCGTCTCAGCAGCTTGCATGCACACTCCATGACAAAGAAGTCAATCTCTGCGATCCTTCCCGTCTGTTCAAAATATGGCACAAAATATCCCGGCGCCCTGACTGCGCCGTTGTCCGTCGGATCCCTGAAGCGCACAAGCGCCTCCGCACCCACGATCTGCTCACTCCTGATATCAACCTTTGGCTGATAGTATGCCACAAAATCCTTGTTGATATCGACAGACTCCAACAGCTTTTCCCTGTCATGGTTCTCCTTTAACTGGACACGCAGATTTTCATCGTAGATCCGGATCTCATTGCTGTAGCTGTTCTTCAGCAGATCGGAAGCCTGTATCGCATAGGAGATGGACACCTGTATGTCATCGCTTCCCCTGGGTATACAGCATACACCCATGGTGACAGGCATGCGTATATCGGCCATTTCATAGATACTCTGCGTGATCCTGTCTTCCAGTTCCGTCAGCCGCACCTCCAATTCCGACAGACTGTCATACCGCACGAACAATACGAAATGATCCCCCTGGCTTCTGGCATACTGCTCTTTCTCGCTGTCGATATTTTCCGCCAGCACGCGCACCATCAATTCCAGGATCTTTTGCCCGGCATGCCAGCCATACAATGTATTATACCGTCTGAACTGACAGATATCCATATAGGCGACCGCGTATTTCTGGTTTTTATCCGCCGCAAGCCTCTGATGCGCCCTGTATTTCAGATAATTCAGATTCCAGATATCAAGTTCCGCATCCTTGTACATCAGCTTCTGGATCCGCCTGCTGTCGCGCAGCATGTGAAGCATCACAAGCACGACGCCGGCCGCGGCCAATACCACGATCACGACGATCAGCACACTGTGCGCGCGGATAAAACTCTCCACGCTGTTCCTGGCAAAGAGATTGTCCCTGAGCATATAATCGTTCACCATCTTGTCGCTCACTTCGAGCGGTTCCTTGTTCAGAATACCGAGCAGCGGTGAATCCACATCATCCTTCACCGCCATATAAATGACATGTGTGTCGTTTAACACACTGCGGATCTCGAGCCTGTTCAGCCTCAGGTCCGAGCCGAGCAGATATTCCGAGAGATAGCCGTCACAGAACGCGGCGTCCGCCTCCTTCGCCTTCACGGCATAAAGGCAATCCAGCTGCGAATCAAAAGTCAGGATCCGCGCATCCTCGTTCACCAGCGAAGCGATATTCTCCCCGTCGCCATTTTTTACGGCAGCCAGAACTTTGATCTCGTTCGCGGTGCTGTTCTGGTTCATGATGATCACATGCGGCACCTCCGCGTATGCCTTTGTCACCGCGATACCGGAGTTTCTCATACTCTTGGGCGTATCCCCGCAGTAATCGAGCAGATCGATCCTGCCGTCAGTCAGTGCCTGCTTCGCCTCATCCATATTTTCCATTTTGACATAGGTGAACGTAAGTCCGGTAAGCGCGGAGACCTCATCGAGAACCTGCTTTGCCAGCCCGTGACAGGCGCCCTCGTTCTCATAGGAAAACGGATAGTAGCCATCAAAATAACCGACTGTGATGTTCTTCTTTTTTTCGATATAAGCCTTTTCGTCCTGCGACAATAGGATCGTATGATCCAGCCTGCTGTCATAATATTTTGTGATCAGCTCATTCTCCAGATCCGGGCGTTTGATCTTGATATCCGCGATGCCCTGGTTCAACTCGCGCATCACCTCGTCATTTCCCTTGTACGAGATATAGTAGATCGGCATCGGCGCAAAACGGCCAATGATCCGCTGTCCGTCCCTGATCTCTGTCAGGGAGTGCACCATCGCATCGATCTGCTGTTCTGCAAGCGCCGCCTGAAGATCTGCGGTACTGTCATACTCCTTTACGCTCGGGTTATGGATACCATGGTCCGAGAGGTACTCATAGAACTCAGCCTTCCTGACGTATGTCTTCACTACGCCGTAAGTGATCTGTGCCATCACGTCAAAATCTTCATACGGGATCTCACTCCCGCCGTTTACCGCGATCGTGCCAAACGTATAGCCGCTCGCAAGATTCGCATATCGGAAGATCTCCCCCCTTTCGCTGGAATACTGCGCGGAACCGACCAGATCGATCTTCTGCTCCGCGAGGAGCTGCAGGGCGGCGTCCCAGCTATCGCACTCCACATACTCGATCTCCCAGTCCACATAGTCACAGAGCACCTCCAGATACTCCACATCCATACCGCCAAGGGTTCCATCCTCATTCTTCTCATTATAGCCTTCCATGGGAAAGAAACCGACCCTCACAGTGCGCTTTTGCGCACCATACACACATGGTATGCCCATGCCGTCGACGCAGATCACGATCAGCAGGATCGATAGCGCCAGGCTTATCATGACATTCCTTCTTTTGCCCTGTTCATTGTACATCATCATTACCCCGTTTATCTATTATAGCATGTCCCTGGACTTTTTGAAATCAAAACTTAAACCTTGTTTTCCACAACCCTTCCGACAACGATCACTGCCGGTGTCCGGATCCTGGCTTCCTCTGCCTTCGCCACAATGTCCGAAAGCGTTCCCTTCACGATCTCGACATTCGAATCAAAACCGCCGTGTATCACAGCCGCCGGCGTGGAGGCTTCCTTTCCCGCACACATCAGTTCCTCCGCGATCCGCGCCAGATGTGCGAGGCCCATCAGGAACACAAGCGTCCCATCCAGCCGGGCATACGGTGAAAGATCCATGGGGATGCCAGCGGCAGTGTGTCCCGTGATCACATGAAAACTCCTGCTTACCTCCCTGTGCGTCACCGGGATACCGGCAAACGCCGGAACCGCGATGCAGGATGTGATACCGGGAATATACTGTACATCGATCCCCGCCTCGCGGAGCGCTGCCAGCTCCTCCATCCCTCTGCCAAATACATAAGGATCCCCTCCCTTCAGACGGACTACAAGCCCGCCTTCACGCGCCTTCATGACCAGCAGCGCATTGATCTGTTCCTGCTGCATGCTGTGCCTGCCGCTGCGCTTTCCCACATAGATCCGCTCACAGCTCTCTGCAGCGTGCTCCAGCAGTCTCGGATCGATCAGGTCATCATACACGAGGACTTTCGCCCTCCGTATCGCGCGCAGCCCTCTCACAGTGACCAAGTCATGGCAGCCGCAGCCCGCGCCGACGAGCAGGACTTCCCCCGGCCTCTGCACACTGTCCGCGCCCGCCCGGCCGTATTCCAGCAGTCTCCGGAGCGTCTCCTGCTCATCGAACACCGCATTTTGATCCATACATGTCCGCGCCATTTCTTTCAGGAACGCAGCGCGTCTGTCCCGGTCTCTGATGTGCTCTCTTGCAAGCTCCCTCAGGCCGTCCAGATACACCAGGATCATCTCCATGTCCGCCGGTATCAGCGCCGCGATCTGGCTTCGGAGCGCTGCCGCGATCTCAGGGCTCGCCCCCTCCGTCGAGATGCCGATATTGAGTCTGCCCGCCTTCACGAGCGACGGAAAGATAAAACTGCATGCATCTTTATCATCCACCACATTGACCAGGATCCCTTTTTCCCTGCACAGTCTCCCGACCTCCGCGTTCGCCTCCCTGTCGTCCGACGCGGCAATGACAAATCTCATCCCCGTCAGATCCCGCGGTTCAAACGCCCTCCTTATGACACAAATGTCATTTTCCCGGGCAGACAGTGCCAGCTCCTCTGTGATCCGGGGCGCTGTTACTGTCAGATCTGCCTTATATGGCAGCAGCTTCTGCAGTTTGTGGAGCGCAACCCTTCCGCCGCCCACGATCAGTCCCTTCTTTCCCTCAATATCCATAAAAAATGGAAAATACGCCGCCATTCCCAAATCCTCCTGGTCTTTACCCCTGCACCTGTCCGTCACACACCCGGAATATCAGTTCCATGAGGCCGTATATGACTGGCTGATGCACCATATATATTCCGAGGGAATGATTCCCAAGCCACTCGACAGGGCGCAGCGCGCCCTTTTCAAGCCATCCCATGGCCTTTTTCCCATTGAAAAAACGAAAGGTGAAAAATCCCGCCGCAAACAAAAACACCCACGGAAAAACCGAAAAGTAATCTGTCGAATAAAAATCCCTGTCCGGAAAGCCAAGGTATGCAGTGAGTGCGTTCCGGTACAGCGCCTCTGGAATCTTCATAAGATTCCATGCCTCAAATCCCAGATACCCTTCATTGACATTTCTCGTCAGAATAAACAAGACCCCGCTGACCGCCATCCCGGCAGCAGGCGGCACCCTGCACAGCCGCCTGCCGAGCACACTCATCAGCAACATGCACGAGCCTGTGAGTGTCAGCACGCCAAAGACCACCCGGTTCTGCGGCATGAATGCCAGAGTCGCCAGCGTGATCACGGCTCCTCCCATAAACACAGTGATGCCCCTTTTCCACGCATGGCTGCCAAGGGACCAGCAAAATCCCGACAAAAATATGAAAGTCCAGCATATCCCCTGCTGCCAGACATATGCTCCTCCCGACCGGTACCAGCTCCAGTCTGTCTGGTATATGTAGACCAGATCCCATGCCGAATGATATGCGATCATATTCAGCAGCGCGATACCACGGATCCCATCCAGTTTCTCATATCTCTTTCTATCCATCCCCGTCCCCATACCCCGCATCAGTTATTTTTCTGCAAACTCTTACCTATACTATATACCAAGATCGCCTTTGAAACAATACAAAACAGTTTTTTAGCATACTGACAGCGGCTCTATATTACAATATATAAATCAACAGTTTCATCTTGCAGGCCGCTTCTGCAGGCCGGAGAGACAGCTTTGATAATACATATATACAAAGGAGAAAGACATGGGAAGACATGGAGAAAACATACGGCATCGAAAAGACGATGACCGGTGGGAAGGACGCTACAAGGTGTATCACGAAGAGAAAAAGAGATATGTGTACCGCTCTGTATACGGGCACACATACAATGAGGTCAAGGAGAAGCTCTCCCTAGAGCGGCTTGCCGCGAGAAACATTCTATACAGCAGCCCGGATAAGAAGAACAACGCTGTCCTGTTTTCTCGGATAGCCGATGAATGGCTCGGATATATCAAAAAAAAGTGCAAGTATTCGACCTACATCAAGTACAGCACAATTTACAGAACACACGTTTCGAAGCTCTTGGGAGACTGTCTCCTGCCCGATGTCACAGATACGAAGCTGCAGGCCGAGATCCCGGAGCATTTATCTGAAAGCATACAGAAAAGTATCTACTGTATCGTAAATCAGGTCCTGCGCTACACGAACAGTCACTATTATACCAAGATCCCTCCGTTGACAAGGACTGCAGCACGCACAGATAAAAGATCCATCGAAACGCTTTCCATATCAGAACAGACCAGGCTTTTGAACTGTCTTTATACAAATACGGACAAATACAAGATCGCGACCTCCATCGCACTGTGCCTCGGGCTGAGGCTCGGGGAGATCTGCGCCCTGAAATGGTCTGATATCGATTCCTCAAATATGACGCTGACCATAAACCATACCGTACAGCGCATCACCAGGGCAGACCTGTCAGAAGAGACGGCAAAGACGGATCTGCTGGAGAGTGATCCGAAAAGCGACTGTTCCAAACGGATCATCCCGATATCCTGCACGATCCTGAAAATGCTGGACAGGGTCAGCAGCGACCAGCCCTATGTCTTCGGCACGGAGAGACCGCTGGAGCCAAGGACGATGCAGTACCAGTTCAAAAGGATACTGCGGGAATCCGAGGTCGACGAAAGAAACTTCCATATACTGCGCCACACGTTTGCGACAAATTGCGTGGAGAAGGGCATTGACATCAAAAGTCTCAGCGAGATCCTGGGGCACTCCGATGTCAAGATCACCTTGAACCGGTATGTGCACCCAACCATGGATGCCAAACGGCTGCAGCTGGAACAGCTGATCCATTTCTATGACCAGATACACAGTCAGGCGCTCTAAGCGCCTGCACTTGTCATGACCTTGATATACGGCTGTATCTTATCACGCATGATCAGCAATCCCCGGCCGAGCGCATCGGGCGGAAGGCAGTGTGTGATATACCGTTCGGGGTGGATCTGCCCGCCCTGCAGTCTGTCAAGCACATAATGCCAGTCATCCTCCCTGCTGTGCCGAAATGAAGAATTCCAGCTGCCTTTCACTGTCAGCTGGCTGCGAAGGATCTTCCAATACCTGTTCTTTTCCAATACGATATCCGATGCCGGATTTCCGACCAGCTGTACCGTACCGTTTGACGCGGTGCACATGACTGCAGTCTCCACCGTCTCATTTTTCCCGACGCATTCAAAAAAGACATCCACACCGGCGCCATCCGTCTGCGCCATCAGCCACTCCCGCGCACCGGCGCTCTCACCGATATAGACATGCGCCTCATCTATCCCTGTCTCCACCGCCATTTTTCTCTGAAAATCCTTATTGCCGATCACATATATGCGGGTGCAGCCGGCTTCCTTCAAAAACATCGCCAGCAGGATCCCGATCGTGCCAAATCCGCAGACCGCGATCGTCCTGTCCCGGCCCCCGTCAGCTGGAAGCGCATTTCTCATGGCGTGGACTGCCACCGCCATCGGTTCCATCATTGCAGCCTGCCTGTATGACACGCTGTCCGGAAGCCTGATCAGGTTCCACGCAGGTACCGCGGCATACTCGGCAAATCCGCCGTCCCTGCGCGAACCCAGATAATCATAATCGCGGCACAACTCGTAGTGCTGCTGCCGGCATGCGGTACAATCAGTGCAGGGGATCAGCGGAAAGATACCGACACGCTGGTCCAGCCACTCTTCATCCACATTTTTCCCCACACAGACGACCTGTCCCGAAAACTCATGTCCCGGTATCAGCGGGTGCACATGCGCGCCGGTCTGGTAGATCCTCGGTATATCCGAACCGCAGATCCCCGCCGCCTTTACCTGAACCAGCACCTCATTTTCCGCCGGTACCGGCCTGTCCACTTCCTCAAAATGTATTTCGCTGATGCCATGCAATACCCATGCTTTCATCGATCGCCTCCGTCCCTTCTGGATCCGTCTCCCATCCTCTGCTTCCTCTTGTCTTCTTTGTCTCTCATTACTTTTTATCGCCGTCACTCCGCCGAAACCATCCTTCGGAAACGCTCCAGATCATTTTTCGTCGTGATCTTGATATTTCCCTCATCGCCGGGGATCATGGCTATGTTCATGCCTGCCATGACCGCAGGCTCTGTCGAACCGTTGATCTCCATGATCTTATCCGGACAGAGCCTCTGGTTTGCCTCATGGTACAGTCCGATCCGGAATGCTTCCGGCGCCTGCCCAGCATAGATCTGAGTCCTTTCCAGCAGCTCGCTGACAGTCTTTCCGTCCACGCTTCTGTACACAGTATCCTTCATGGGCAGCACCGGCATAACGCCGTCGTGTCCTTCCATCGCCTCCACGCAATCCGTGATCATCTGCTCTGAGAGCAGTGGTCTCGCCGCATCATGTATCAGTACGACATCCAGATCCCCCGCATACGCCCTGATATCCTCCAGCCCATGGCAGATCGACAGCTGACGGTTTTCTCCCGGAGGAGAAAACCCGCAGAATTTCCTGTTGACATCATACTGTTCCAGCCAGCCTCTGATCGGCTCCTGCCACTCCTGCGACGCCACGATCTGTATCGCAGAGACCGCCTCATGGCGGGACAACCGCTCTATACAATAAGAAATGACCGGTCTGTCGTTTACCTCGATATACTGTTTGGGTATGTCCGCCCCCAGACGGACACCGCTTCCTCCTGATAAGATCAATGCAACCGTCTTCACTCTGCAGCTCCTTAGTGATGAAACAGTCTGATCCCGGTAAAGCACATCGCGATCCCGTATTTATTGCAGGTCTCGATCACATTGTCGTCCCTGATGGAACCGCCAGGCTGCGCGATGTACCGCACACCGCTCCTGTGCGCACGCTCCACATTGTCACCGAACGGGAAGAATGCGTCCGAACCGAGCGCCACATCCGTCATCTGGTCAAGCCATGCGCGTTTCTCCTCTCTGAAGAACACTTCCGGCTTCTCCGTGAAGAAATTCTCCCATGTGCCGTCCGCGAGCACGTCCATATAATCATCGCTCATGTACACATCGATCGTGTTGTCCCTGTCAGCGCGCCCGATCTTTTCCCTGAACGGCAGGTTCAGCACCTTGGGATTCTGGCGCAGGAACCAGTTGTCCGCCTTGGTTCCGGCAAGCCTCGTACAGTGGATCCGCGACTGCTGCCCCGCGCCGATCCCGATCGCCTGCCCGCCCTTCACATAGCACACGGAGTTGGACTGCGTGTACTTCAATGTGATCATGGCGATGGCAAGGTCTGTCTTTGCCTGTTCGGGAATTTCCCGGTTCTCTGTCACCACCCTTGCAAACAGGGCATCATCGATCACAAGCTCATTTCTTCCCTGCTCAAAAGTGATACCGTACACATCCTTTGTCTCCACAGGGTCCGGAACATACGCAGGATCGATCTGGATCACGGCATAATTTCCCTTTTTCTTTGCCTTTAAGATCTCAAGCGCCTCCGGCTCATACCCGGGAGCGATGATCCCATCGGACACCTCGCGCTTGATCAGTTTCGCCGTGTCAACATCGCACACGTCGGACAGCGCGATGAAATCTCCAAACGAGGACATTCTGTCCGCGCCTCTTGCCCTCGCATAAGCGCTTGCCAGCGGCGACAGATCCCCCATGTCATCCACCCAGTAGATCCTGCGCTCAACCTCATTCAGCGGCAGTCCCACCGCAGCGCCCGCCGGCGATACATGCTTGAACGAAGTCGCAGCCGGAAGCCCTGTCGCCTTTTTCAGCTCTTTCACGAGCTGCCAGCCGTTAAACGCATCAAGAAAATTGATATACCCCGGCTTCCCGTTCAAAACCTCGATCGGAAGCTCTCCGTCCTTCATATAGATCCTGGAAGGCTTTTGGTTCGGGTTACAGCCGTATTTTAATTCTAATTCTTTCATCGTGATCCTCCTCACACATTTTTGTTGTAGATTCTAGACTCATATTTTCCCGTCTCAATATCAATAAAACGGATAAACAGCGACACCTTATTGTCGGCATTCAGACTGTTCCACACCATATCGCCAAACGCGTTCATGTCATCCGGAATATCCACCAGCTTCGGCTCGCCCTCAAAGCTCGGGAGCGGATCGCCGTCACCCATGTACGTATGGATAAAATGCCCCTCGCCCGCCGCAGGATCACTGTACGCAAAGGTATAGCGATTGCACGCATCGGGATTGCCGTTGTTGCTCTTTAAGATCGACATCGCATAGTTGTAGCTGCCATTTTCAATGTGCAGGATCCCCGAGATCCTCGGCGTGTAGTTGGGCGCGTCCGGTTCAAACTCCCTGGTCCTGAGCGCCTGCTCAAACGTCTGCTGTCTGTCCATCAGCTCATAGATCGTGTCCGTCTGATCGCCATTTGTCACGATCGTCTTGTTGCCGAGCACACGGACCGGCGCATAGATGATTAGGCTCGGATCGCTTAATCTGGAAGGATCAAACGCCTGCGTGCGGATCCCCTCGCCGTCCTCCACAAACACCCTGTTCCTGCTGTTCTCACTCCTGCCCATGATAAAATAAGCGATCGCAGCCTTTTTCCCGTCCTTTGTCTTACCGATGACGATCCCCCTGCCCGGGTAATCGTTTCCCTTGAGCTCCTGCTCCAATGAAAGCATCTTCATCCTGAAACCTCCTATGTGTTTAATAAAGTATATAAGTGTGCATAAAAAGACCGTCTGGGCGCACAAACGTCATGCTGCCCAGGCGGTCGGCTTCTAAATCATACACTCCCTGTAGGTTCCCCTACTCCGTATTGCGCGATCACAATATCTGTTCCGCCAGTCGTGTATCTGTCTTCATCATATCCGATTCCGGATCATTTGGCAAGGGGGATTTTATAATTTTTCCAGTTTCCTTATCTCCCGGTTAAAACAAGACATCAGGCTGACCGCAAACCCGCAGATCCCGGTGCACAAAAACATCACCGCCATGCCGCTCCCGGCGCCGCTGCCCACGAATCTTTCCAGCAGTCCGGCAAATTCGCTGCCAGAACCCATAAAAGGCTCAAACACATGATCCGCCAGATATCCTCCCAGAATGATGCCGACCGGTATCGTACTGTACTGGATCGCATTTCTCACCGCAAATACCCGCCCCTGCATCGCTGCCGGGATCTTTCTGTACAGGATCGCGTTCTGGTTCGCCATAATAAAGGGGATCGGCAGGCTTGCCGCAGCCGCGGCGGTCGACCACCACCAGACATTCTTCCCCACCGCCATGATCAGGTCGCCAAACAGGAATGACAATGCCGCCGAGACATAGATCGCTGTCGCTTTTCGCCTGCTCTCCTTCTTCACAGAAACAATGATGCCTCCGGCAATGCCGCCAATCCCCATAAAAGCATTGACCGTCCCGAGCGTCATACTGCTCCCGGCGCTCCTGGCCAGGATCATCGGGGACAGGATATTTTCATACGTCAGTCTGGAAAAGAAATTGACCAGCGCCATCGTCAGCATAATGTACAGGATCCCTTTTTCTTCCCGCAAAAATGCAAATCCCTGCGCGATCCCCTCAAACGGGACACTGCGCTTCTTTTCCCCGATCTGTTCCGGTATGGAAATATAAAACAACAGCACACAGAAGGCCAGCACAAAACTCGCCAGATCGATCACCAGGATCAGCGTGAGCCCGCCCAGCGCAAAGAAAAATGCCGCCAGCATCGGATTGAACACCGTGATCAGATTCTGCGAAAAAGAGTTCATCCCGCTGACATTGGATATTTTGTCCTTCGGCACCAGTCTTCCCGTCGCCACCGCTGCCGCCGGCTGCTGGAAAGCATTCGTCGCCCCGACGATCACATTGATCACGTAGATATGCCGCACCGAGAGCCGTCCCGCGGACAGAAGTGCCAGCACAGACAGCGAGCCAAGCGCTGCGATGCTGTCAGCCGCCAGCATGATCGTCTTCTTCCTGTGCCGGTCTATAAAGCCGCCGACAAACAGGCTCAGGACGATATACGGCACATAATTGCAAAAGGACATCAGTGAGACAGACATTGCCGACTGACTCTGCCCGTACGCCCACAACACCAGCGCAAATCCTGTCATGGAGCTTCCAAGACCGGATACGCTCTGACTCAGCCACAAAACGATATATTTCCTGAAATTTTTTTCTACATTCTTTTTTTCCATTGAATCTTCTCCATTCTATTCCAAAAATCTCATCGCATCAGAATAATATGTACAAAATCCAATGTCGGACGAATCATATATCTACCTCTGTACAAGCTTCGTCCTGTCATCAGACTTTGTACAGAGTTTTCTGCTCAGATCGATCACCATATGGCAAAGCATATTTCCCACCTCCCAAAATTTGTCAGGTCGATCTTTGTTTCAGATAAGGCAGCTCCTTTTTCAGGTCAGCCCTTATGCTCATGTGCCAGAAATACTCACCTGCAAACAGCAGTTTGTGCAGTGCATCCTCACACAGCAGTGCATGCACCAGTCTTGGAAAGGAATATATCCTTTTGCTCGCCCTGATATGTTCCAGCTGCAGCTCATACGGCGTCATCTTTTCCGGTATGTGCACTGCATTTCCGTTGTACTTGCTCCAGTTTTTGTGGAGCAGCCGGTCCTTATGACTCTCATAGACCGGCGTGCCCGGCACAAAGTACATACATTGGATCAGCGCCCCCTGGATATGGTTCCCGATCACAAAATCAGCCAGCTGATCCCCCACGCCGACCGTGTGGTTATCCGCCCCCAAAATAAAGAGACCGCGGACACTCAGTCCGTGCTTCTGAATATTGCGTATGGATTCCACGATCTTCTCCCTGCTGCTCTTCTTGTGATAGAGCGCAAAGGACTCATCGTCGATAAACTCGATCCCGACCGCCAGCTCCACAAAGCCCGCCCTTTTGAGCAGATCCAGCATTTCATCGTCGAGCCCCACTTCCCATCTCGCCTGTACCGTAAAATGATATCTGATCCCGCTGTCAATGATCTTGTGCAGCACTTCCACAGCCCACTCGCGGTCCGCAAAGAAATTGTCGTCCGTGATCCACAGCGCCTTCAGCAGTCTGTGATGCCCTTCTTCCTGAAATGCGATCGTCCTGCGTATATCCTCCAGCACATTTTCGGGTGTCCTCGTCCTCACCCGTCTCCCGAAATGACGCACAAGCGCACAGTAATCGCAGTTGTGCGGGCAGCCTCTGGAGGCGTGAACCTGTCCCCAGAGCGTATTATGCCCTGCCATCTTTCTGTAACGGTACACAAGATCCTTATCCGGTATCGTCTCAAACTGTTCCGGCGGCCTTCGGTCCCCTGTATGGACCAGCTTCCCGTTTTTCCGGTAAACGACGCCCGGAAATGCAGGCGTCTCGTCCCTGCGCACGGCCTCCACCATCTCCAATACCGACTCGTCCCCCTCCCCCAGGAGAACATAGTCGCAGTACCTTGCGGCTTCCCTGTAATTCATGGAAGCATGGAGACCGCCCATCACGACAACTGCCCTGCTCTTTTTCTGAAAATACCGCGCCAGCTGGTATCCCCGCACGGCGTTAAAAGTAAAGATACCGATAAAAATGATGTCCGCATCCACGATATCCTCCATCACCAGACGGGATATGGATTCACTGTACATCAGGGTATCCGGCACAACCTCTTTCACGATCGTTGCCAGTGTATTCAATCCGACAGAAGGTGTCCTGATATACCTGTCATACACAAAATAATTCAAAGGCGTCGGCTTATATGGCCTGTTTCCCGGCTCAACAAATCGTACTTTCACAATCACCAGTCCCCCCTTAAAAGTTTCCTCTTGCGCCCGATCATCTCGTCGATCTTCTCGATGTAGAGCGCCACGTCCTTCAGATTCTCGCTCCGCTCGATCCGTCCGTCGGGATAGACCCTCTTTGAGATACTGCCCGCGCCGAGCGCGATGATGGTCTGAACCTCCTCGTTAATCAGGATATTGTAGATCCCGTATTTTCCCTCTCTCGCATAACCGACATTCTCAAAATTCCCGGACATATTTTTCTGCCTGTAGAGATAATATGGCTTCATGTCCATCGCGCACGCACCCTTTCTGGCGATCTCCATCGTGGCGTCCGTGTTGCGCAGGGTACCGATACCGTTTTCCCCGATCCACTGGGTGAGCTTCGACGCGCGCTTGACCGCGAGCGAATGGACGGTCAGACTGTCGGGATCCAGCTCCCTGATCTCATCGACCGTGTGCTGTACATGCGCTTCAAGCTCTCCGGGAAGTCCCAGAATGATATCCATATTGATGTTGTCAAATCCCGCCTCTCTCGCCATATGAAAAGCTTCTCTCACCTGTGCGACCGTGTGCTGCCTGCCTATGTATCTTAACGTCTCATCGTTCATGGTCTGCGGATTGACGGATATGCGCGTCACGCCGTGTTTTTTCAGCACATCAAGCTTTTCCCGCGTGATGCTGTCCGCACGCCCTGCCTCCACGGTAAACTCCCCGACCTGCCGGAAATCAAACCTGTCGCGGATGCGCTGCAGCAGCGCATCCAGTTCGCCCGCCTCCAGCGTCGTCGGCGTTCCCCCGCCGATATAGACCGTGTCCAGGATCCTGTCGCGATATACCTCCCCCGCAAAATCGATCTCCCGAAAAAGCGCCTGCAGATATGCCTGCACCCGCCTGCGCCACGCCGCGATCGGATACGATGTGAACGAGCAGTACAGGCAGGTCGTCGGGCAGAACGGAATGCCGATGTACAGGCTGTAGCCGTCCGCATAATGAATCCTGTCCAGGATCTGCCGCTCCCTCCTGGAGATATCAAGGCTAAGCCGCGCTTTCTCGTCACTTACCGCATGCGCCGCCTTCATCTGCGCGATGATCTCGTCATCCGCCATCCCTTCCGCCAGCATTGCCATGGTGAGCTTTGTCGGCCGGATCCCCGTAAGGTTCCCCCACGGGAGCCTCCTCCCTGTATAATCACACAGATCATGATACAGGTACAGCTTGCTCTGTTTTTTTATGACATCTGCGTCATTTTTGTATGTATGCACGTACTCTTTTCTGTCATCGATGGCAAGTGTCATTTCCATTCTGTCATCCAGGATCCGTATGATGACATGACTGCCATTATCCTCCCTTGTATTCAGTTCGCTCTCGTTGTACACCCTCACATCATGCTCCGGATAAAAGGATTTGAGCAGTGCATGTACATCATACTGATAATTTTCCCTGTTGGTATAGACATTGATCATATTGCAAATCTCCTGTTTCACACCACTTTTCTACCCGCCGGGCGGAGCACGGGTCTGTGCACAAATAAATCCATGCCTATCCCAGACATGGATTGTACTTTCTCTCGTATCCGACTGTCGTCGCGTCACCGTGTCCCGAATAAAGCTTCACATCATCGGGGAGCGTCATGATCCGCTCGCGGATCGAATCCCCCAGCTGCCTCATGGAACCCGAATAAAAATCAGTCCTTCCGACAGAACCATTGAAGATCGTATCCCCGCAGAACATCGTCTGATCCCCGGCAGCATAATAGCAGCAACCGCCCTTTGTATGCCCCGGCGTGTGAAGTACCTCAAATTCAACGCCTGCCATGGAGAACGTCTGCTTATCCCGGAAATATTCGTCCGCCTCGAAGCCATACGCCCTGCCAAACCAGCCGGACAGATTTTTCTCCGGATCTTTTAAGATCTCCGCCTCGTCCTCATGGGCATAGATCTTTGCCCCGCTGAGCTCCTTTAGCTTCAGCGCACCGCCAGTGTGGTCCCCATGACCATGCGTCAGCAGGATTCCTGCGATCTTCTCAAACCCGAGGCTTTTCACATCGTCATACACGACCTCCCCGTTGTCGCCGGGATCGATGATGACGATCTCATCCGCCCCTTCCCTGTACACATAATAGCAATTTGTCTGGCAGGCGCTCAGCACCCTTCTTTTTACCTTTAGATCCGCCATCAGCCCTTCGTCCTTTCAATATCGATCACATTTTTTATCATCTTCAATTTGTCCACGATCATCTGAAGCTCCTCCCTGCTGCCGATCTCAAACGTCATTCCGATCGTGGCGATATCCTGCTTGTTTGTCCTCGTGTTCACAGAGCGGATATCGATATTTTTCTCCGAGAGCGCCTTCGTGATATCCGCCAGCAGGCCATGTCTGTTCTGCGCGTAGATCACGATCTCCGTCAGATACTTCTCGTTGGCCTGCGCCGCAGCCTCCGGCTCCCACTCCGCATCGATCAGCCTGGAACGGTCCAGATCGGACAGACTCATGATATTGATGCAGTCCGTCCTGTGTATAGAAACCCCCCGTCCCCGAGTGACAAAACCCACGATCTCATCGCCCGGAACCGGCGCACAGCAGCGTGAAAAGCGCACCGCCACGTCGTGGATCCCTTTCACCGTGATGCCTGTCTTGCTCTTGGGCTTCATCTGTTTGTTCGCGCTGTTTTCCTGTATCGCCGCCAGAAGCTCCTCGTCCGTCTCTTCTTTCCTGTGCGCTCTGGCATACAATTCCTGCATGCGGTTGATGACCTGCCCTTCTTTGAGCGCACCGTGTCCGATCGCCGCAAGCACCGCATCCCAGTCGTTAAAGCCGTATTTGCGCATCACGGCTTTCTGGAACTCGGTCTTCAGGATCTCGATAATATTGATATTTTTTGACTTGCAGTAATTCTGGAGAAGCTCTCTTCCTTTGATGATGTTGTCTTCCTTGAACTCGCTCTTGAACCACTGGGAGATCTTGTTCTTCGCCTGCGCCGACTTGACGATGTTCAGCCAGTCACGGCTCGGCCCTTTCGAATTCTGGGAAGTCATGATCTCGATGCAGTCACCGTTGTTGATCTGATAGTCAATGGTGACGAGCTTGCCGTTTACCCTGGCGCCGATCATCCTGTTCCCGACTGCGCTGTGAACGCTGTAGGCAAAGTCGATCGGAGTAGAACCAGCCGGAAGATTCTTGACATCCCCCGCCGGTGTAAAACAGTAGACATGATCCGAAAAAAGATCAAGGTCACTCTTCAGCAGCTTCATAAACTCCTTGTTGTCAGACATATCCTGCTGCCACTCAAGGATCTGGCTGAGCCATGTCAGCTTCTCGTCCTCGCCGCCCGTGGACACTCTCCCGTCGCTTGCCTCCTTGTATTTCCAGTGCGCTGCGATACCGTATTCGGCAACCCTGTGCATCTCAAAGGTTCTGATCTGGATCTCAAACGGCGTACCCGTGGAACCGATCAGCGTCGTGTGGAGGGACTGGTACATATTTGCCTTTGGCATGGAGATATAGTCCTTAAACCTGCCCGGCATCGGTTTATACATCTCATGGATCACACCGAGCGCTGCATAGCAGTCCTTGACAGAATCAACGATGATGCGCACCGCGAACAGGTCGTAGATCTGGTCGATCGTCTTTCCCTGATTCTTCATCTTTTTATATATGCTAAAGAAATGCTTTACACGCCCGTCGATCTGGGCGTCGATCCCGGCATCCATAATGTGCTCTGTAACCTCATCCACGATGTCCTGCACATACTTCTCGCGCACATCTTTTCTGAGCGCGATCTTCTCCACCAGATCATAATACGCCTCCGGCTCCAGATATTTCAATGAAAGATCATCGAGCTCGATCTTGATCTTGGAGATGCCCAGACGCTCCGCCAGCGGCGAATAGATATCCAGCGTCTCCCTCGCAATGCGCTTCTGGCTCTCCGGAGACTTGTATTTCAATGTCCGCATGTTGTGGAGACGGTCCGCGAGCTTGATCAGGATCACCCGGATATCCTTTGCCATCGCCAGGAACATCTTTCTCAGGTTTTCCGCCTGCAGCTCCTCACGGCTCGTCAGGCGGTCAGGCGTCGCCTCCCCGGTGTACTGCAGCTGTTCCAGCTTGGTAACGCCGTCGACCAGAAGCTCCACGTCCGGTCCGAACTGTTCCTTGAGTTCCTCGTTCGTCATGATCGTATCCTCGACGACATCATGCAGGAGCCCCGCGATGATCGTCTCCTTGTCGAGTTCCAGATCCGCGAGAATGATAGACACGCACAGCGGGTGGATGATATAGGGCTCGCCTGATTTCCTCACCTGATCCTTATGTGCCTCACAGGCCGTGGCATACGCCTTGTCGATCATCGAAATATCGTCGGATGGGTGGTATTTGTGCACACGCCGGATAAGCCCCTGATACAGCTCATCGGGGCTCTGAAATTCCTTGATATATTCAATTTTTCGTTCATCTGTCCTTCTTGGTCTTGCCTTGCTTCCTTTTATGATCAGGGAATCTTCGTATTCTCCTGTCCTTGTCTGCTTCTCCTCTGTCACTTCGCATCACCAGCCATATCCATATTATTCGTCTATTTTCTATTTGCCCTCATAGATGATCGCTGAGTCAAGCCTGTAACCTGCAATCCTGTCCCTGCCCTTCAATCCGGCAAGCTCCATCAGAACGACTACGCCCACCACTTCTCCGCCGAGCGACTCGATCAGCCTGATCATCGCCTCCGTCGTTCCTCCTGTGGCGATCAGATCGTCCACCACGAGAACCTTCTGCCCCGGCTGAATGGAATCCCTGTGCATCTCTATCGTCGCCTTGCCGTACTCGAGATCGTAATCGATGGAAACCGTCTCGCGCGGAAGCTTTCCTTTCTTTCTGATCAGGACAAAAGGCTTATGATTATTATATGCGATCGGCGTACCAAAAATAAATCCCCTGGACTCGGCTCCCGCCACAACGTCATACTCCAGGTCTTTTACCATCTCCTGCATGGTATCGATGGCAAGGTGCAGCCCCTCCGCATCCTGCAGGACACTCGTCACATCGCGGAATATGATGCCCGGCTCCGGAAAATCAGGTATTGCTCTTACGTATTCTTCCAATTTTTTCATATCGTATTCTCCAATCTTTTTTATTATAAAATATTAATAAAGATTTAATTTTTCGAATATCACTATTATAGTCTTAATTGTCAGTTTCGTCAATTATTTTTATCCACTCCACCTCTTCCTGCTGTTCAAGCATGTTATAATCTATACCGAGCGAACTGCATCTTTTTCTGACAGCTTCCTGCAGCTGCTCCTCTGTGACCCAGTTGACACCCGCCTCGTCGCGGCATCTGTTGATATATGTCTCGCACAGGGTTTTCTGATCATCGGTGCACTCCGACATATCAAATGTATGATACATGTCCCCGTCGATCGTATAGACTGACACCTCCAGCGGCACATCCGCGTTCTCCCCAAAAACTTCACTGTAGATCGTCCCATCGACATAACTCGTCCACCATCCGCTTAAGATCTCCGCCTCATAGATCGATACCTCCTTTCCGTCCGAAAGGAACGCTGACAGCCCATCATAGTGATCTCCCGCTCCGCTGGAGCCGCCGCTGCGGCACAGGCCATTGCGATACTGTTCCGTATAGCTGCGCGCCCAGCACTCATACTCACCTGTCAGATACAGCTGCCCATTCTCTTCAGAAAGCACATAGACTGCAAAACTGTCATCACCTGGTGAGTAAATATTCAGTCCGATAAATTTTACCAGGAGATTTATGGCATCATTGTCCAGACATCCCACATACGTGTACTGCGCCTGATCGTAAGTTGTCTTTTCCATATATTCAGGATCAAAATAGCTTTGATCGACATACTGTCCAAGCTCCGCAAACGTATAAGCGCGCCCGCTTTCCAGATTATTTGTTCTATAATCACTCTGCAGATAGTCATTCCTGACAATTGCCGGAACTTCATTCTTCAGAAATCCTGAATACAGATCCTGTGTATTCGCATGATCCTGATCCTCCGAAGCACTCTCACCACTCTGTGCACCAGTGTTATCCTGCGTGCTGTCTTTTGATGCACTTACCGCTTCTGATTCCTGATTCTCTGCAGTTTCCCCTGACTGCGCTGCCTCACTTCCTGTAACCGCCTGTTTCCCGCCTGTCTCTTCCATCTGGATATTCCCATCCAGATCCAGTGAGTAAACCTCTGGCTCTTCCTGTATGCCTGCCTTTTGGTCTGCACAGCCTGTCACCATCATTCCCATACAAAATAATATCAACAATCCCCTTTTCATAAATATCCCCTTGATTTCCTTGTATTTCTTATTCACGATCACAATCTGCATTCATGACTGTCAGCGTGACCACAGCCCCGTTTCCGTCCTCCCGGTTTGCGGTCACCAGGCTGCCACCGTGCTGCCCTGCCGCCCTTGCCGCGATGAACAGCCCCAGTCCATAGTGCTTTCCCGACCGCTCTTCGCACTCTGTATAAAACTGCCTGGCAGCATATTTTAAGGCACTGTCCGAAAAACCCGTCCCGCTGTCCGTCACCCTGAACACAAGCTTATCGTCATCGGCTGTAACGGACAATTCAACCGCCCCCTGCCTCGGCGTGTGTTCGACCGCATTATCAAGAATATCAGAAACCGCGCGGACGATAAGCTCCCGATCCCCATAAAATATTTCTGAGCTCCCCGCCTTTCTGACCGCCAGCGCGATCTCCTTCGAGCGGCACAGAGATGATGCCTGCTGTTCGATCTCCCCGACACACGTTTCCACAGAAAAATTCTCCGCAATCATTGCCTGCGCATCTTCGACACTGACAGCATCGCTTAACAGCCCGAGATACCTTTCGATCCTGGAAACGCCTGCACAGATCCCCTCCATCAGATCCCTGTCCTCGCCGGACAGCTCTCCCTCCAGCAGCAGCTCCGCATTCCCCCTTATGACCGTCAACGGGATCTTAATGTCGTGTGCGACAGCCGATATCTGCATCCGCCGGTCCTGCTCCAGCTCCCACTGTTCTTTCAGTGATCTCTCCAGCGCATCCCCCATATCCTGTATCGAGCGCAGCACTGTATTGAATTCCCCAATGCCTGTCACAGTGACGCCCAGATCCAGCTCCTGCCCCGCGATCCGGTCAACAGCAGTAACGATCGGCTCCAGTTCCCTTTTTAATCTTTGCCCGAACCGCACCGCCGTCACAAACGCATCCAGCAGAAAAAAAGCCAGCAGAATGAGCATGGCAAGCAATTCCGGCCTCGGAAGCCACTGATCCAGGATCGGCGACGCAAAATGCACATACATGTCATAACAGACTACGCAGACCGAGTCCGCCCTCTCGATCAGCGCATACTGGTGCATGGCATCCCGCGGCGCATTGCTTAACAACGCCCTGATCTGCCCCAGCGCACGATCGATCTCTCCAGAAGTCATATCGCTCTCTACGACCGTCCCATCCCGATCGATCAGTATATACGTGCACGGGAACGGAATCAACGCCCTGTCAAAGGGCTCACTCCGGGCGATCCTGTCTCTCGCTTCCCCGACAGCTCTCTCCGCATAATTTGCCTGCAGCACAAATCCGCTCTGAAACCCGGCGCTCGCACACAGGATCACCACCCCCGCAAACAGGATCGTAGTCAGGCAGAACACCGCAAGATAACGCAGGAACAACTTATACAGACTGACCGTCCTCCTGTTTAAAGTCCTGCTCACTGCCATTTGTACCCCACTCCCCACACGGTGCTGATCGGACATGCCGACTGTTCCGAATACTTTGAAAATTTACTGCGGATATTTTTGATGTGCATGCGGATCGCAGAGACGTCACTCTCCGAATCATAGCCCAGCACAGCCTCCAATATGCTCTCCAGCGAAAAGACCTGCCCTTTGTTGCGCACCAGATATTCACAGATCTGATACTCGCTTCTGGTCAGCGGGATCTTCTCAAACTCCGTATCCGCGCCAGGGGCGGAAAGCCTGATATGCACCTCTCTGGCAGACAGATCGAAATAATATCTGCCGCTTGTGATCGTCTGATGGTGCTGCCTGCCCTCCCGCCGCAGATGTGCTGTCACCCTGGCACGCAGCTCCGCGACGCCAAAAGGCTTCCTGATATAATCATCCCCTCCCATTGCAAACCCTTCGACAATGTCCTGCTCCATCGTCTTTGCAGTCAGAAACAGGATCGGACAGTCCACCGCCCTGCGTACCTGATAGCAAAAGGAAAAGCCGTCCACCTCCGGCATCATGACATCCAGGATCAGCAGGTCATACGGCTTCAGATCCGACGCCTCCAGCCCCGCCGCGCTGTTTCTCGCCGTCACCGTATGTCCATCCCTGCCAAGCACCTTCTCGATCAGACGGCAGATATCCTGTTCGTCATCGATCACCAATATATGTGCCATACGACTGATCCTACTCCTCTCCCGCCGCTTTTGTCTCCCACGTTTTTCCCCAGCATATCAGCAGGATCAGCAGCAGCGCTCCAGATACCACCATAAATATACCACTTTTCACCGCTTCTGTACAGTACATGCGGTACGAATTCCCCACCTGACTCATCGCATACATGCTGCACCAGCGCACGGATATCCCACAGGGCACATAGTACCAGACCGCATCGCCAAGCCCCGTCTGCATCAGTGCCGCGACCAGGCTGCCCACGATCCCGATACCGATCCCCGCACCCTTCGCGTTCGAAAACTGAAAACTGGCAAGATAACTGATCCCATACCATGTGATGTTCCCGCCAAACAGCAATACTGCAGCTCCTGCATAAAATGCCAGTGAAAAACCGCTGTTTCCCACCGCGCGGAACACTGCGCCAAAGCCAAGGACTGCCAGCAGTGAGGACAGCAGACCGCACATGAGCAGAACAGCCAGCTTGACAAGATGGACAATACTCCTGTCACAGGGCACCGTCAGCACCAGCTGGCAATTTCCAGCCCGCGTCTCAAGCTCCGACAGGATCGTCGTAACCAGAGCGATCATGAAAGGATACGCGATCGACAGGACCTGCAGATATCCCACCGCCTTCGCCAGCTCACTCCACGCGTTAAACCGGTAATAGGCCAGAAACACACCCATTGCAAAAAGCGGCGCGAATATGTGGATCCATATCAGACCTGAATGGGATACCTTATACAGTTCCGCTTTTATATGACCTTTGATGTTCATACTGATCCCCCCTATACCTCACGTTTCTCGAACCATAACGCTGTGACCGCCAGGATCCCTGCATACCAGAGCACTGCGATACAGATTGCCCAAACAGCGACCGCGCCATCTGCCAGAGGATTTCCAGCCTCCATCGGCAGGCCGTTCGGCAGCACATGGATACAGACACACATCATCCGCGCCGGGATCGCAAATGGGATCCACCAGCAGCTCTTCCCCGCAAAGAGAATGGCAGAGAAATTATTGCAGAGCAGACTGACAAAGACCGTGAACGCGACACCCGTGTGATCCGCCAGGAACATCCACAGCGGGATCTGCCACGCATAGGTGACAAACAGTACGATACCCGCAGTCAGACTCTGCGCCGGCGATAGATCTCCCCCAAACAACAGGCCCTCCACAATAATGAGCACAGAAAACAAAATACAGGTGAGCAGAAGATAAAACGTACAGACCAAAATCTGCGCCGCCCAGAGTTTCTTTTTCTGAACAGCGACACCGAACAGTCCATGTCTGTTCTTCCTTCGCTCCTTCACCGCCATAAATGCCGCAATCATGGTAAAGCTTCCCGGCAGTATCAGCATATACCACCAATTGTACGCTCCGATCTGCAGAAACCGCCCGCGCATCAGCGCCACTGAAAGCAGGATCGTGACCAGCGGCGCCAGCCATATCAATATCTTGTTGAAGGTTCGCTTTTGTTTTAACAGCTCCGCCCTAAGATACCTGCCCATCTAAACCACCTGCCCTTTCAAAGATGTTTTCATCTCAGAAGACTTCATCTCAGAAGTCTTTTTTACCACCTCCAGAAACAGCGTCTCCAGATCCTCCGATCCACAGACTGGTGCCTCGTACCACAACCTTCCATCCGCGATGATCCCGATCTCGTCCGCCGTCTGCTGTACCTCCGATAACATGTGGCTTGACAGGATCACAGTGATGCCCTGCTCCGGAAAAGAGCGTATCAGCTTCCGCAGATCGCTGATCCCGATGGGATCAAGCCCGTTGGTCGGCTCATCGAGGATCAAAAGCTTCGGGTGATTGATCAGTGCGGCGGCAATACCAAGCCGCTGCTTCATTCCCATCGAGAAATGCCCTGCCTTCTTTTTTCCGGTATCTGTGAGCGCCGCCATCTCCAGCACATCATCGATCCTGCTCTCTGGCAGACCATACAACAATGTGCGCACTTTCAGGTTTTCACGCGCCGTCAGGTTGTCGTACAGCGGCGGCGACTCGATCAGAGCCCCGATCGCGGCAAGATCCCTCCGGCTCCACTGCCTGCCATCAAAGATGATCATGCCGGAACTAGGAACGATCATGCCCGTCAGCGCCTTCAGCAGCGTCGACTTGCCCGCCCCGTTCGGCCCCAGCAGCCCATAGACTGTATTTCTCTTTACCGCGATCGAGATGTCCTGATTCGCATACTGTTTTCTGTACTTCTTGCTCAGATGAACCGTCTCCAGAATATTTTCCATCATAAAATGTCCCTTTCCTTTCGTCATTAAACCCGAGAACTATTTCTCATAACAAAAGGATAAGGGACATTTATAAAGATTTTTTTAGGTTTTACAGAAAATCTTACCGGATCACCCGGACTTCAAAGGCCGTCGTCTGCGGCGGGATACTCATCGTCATAAAATTGGCGTGGCGCACCCGGACCCGCAGACCCGGAACAAGGTTCTCAAAATTCATCGGCCTGCCCATCGGATTCAGGATCTGCGCGTCATCCGACAAATTGAACCGCATGACGGAGGACAGATTGCCGTCGCTGACTGTCGTAAAGCTCCTGCCCCGTCTGTCCACATCGACGATCCTGCCGACTGTCACATCGTCATTGCGCGGCCGCCCCACCACCTGTATGACATACGCTGCCGCCTGCGGCGGGATACTCCTCGTCGTCGCATTGGAAAACGCTGCGTTCACCGTCATTCCCGTTCTCAGATCCCTGAGCGGTATCCGTTCGCTGCTCTCGTCCATGATCACTGTGTTATTGCTGACATTGAGACGTATGGTCTGATCCTGCCTACCGCAGTTCGGACAATCCCTGTAGGATACGAGCACGAAGGAACCGTTCCTGCCTGTCTCGACCTCCTCAATGGTCCCGTTTGTGATCTGTGTCAAAAAAGTATTATCCATCGGTATCTCACCCGTAAGGTTTTAGTATACTATATGCACGCGCCCCTACTCGGGGTACACAAGTCTCGACGCGTCGATCTGGTACAGCACATTGTCCAGATAGCGTTTCGCGAGGTAATTTGCCATGCCCAGATTCATGTCGAGATAGTTCCCGCAGTCCTTCGGGCTGGCTCCCGGCACCTCGTCCTTGTAATCCCTGATAAACTCGTACAGCTCGATCATCAGCGGCACGATGTCTTTCGACTCGTAATCGCCCGCAAGCAGCAGATAAAATCCGGTGCGGCAGCCCATCGGTCCGAAATAGATCGTCTTTTCCCCAAACTCCTTATGGTTTCTCAGGAAAGTCGCCGCCAGATGTTCGATCGTGTGCACCTCCGCCGTGTTCATGACCGGCTCCTCATTCGGGGATGTCATCCGCAGGTCAAATGTCGTGATCGTGCTCCCGCCGACCTTGTCCTTTCTCGAGACATACACGCCCGGCTGCAGCCTGATATGGTCGATCGTAAAACTTGTTATTTTTTCCATGATCAAAATCCTCCTTAATATCTCGTCATGATATAGCTTGACGGGTCGATCAGCCGCGATTTTGGTATCTCGCGTCCCCAGTGGATCGAGGAATTGTAATTGCCTTCCGCCACGACAACGGAATCCGCCCTCACCTCGAGCACGATGACGGAGTGCGTGTCATTTTCCACCCTGAGAATATCGCCGACCTTTATATTGTTGTAATCCTTATGGATCGTTGCCCTCGCGTTGCCGAAAGCCGCGTCACTCACTGCAAATGCAAAACCCGCGCATCCAAAACCGCCCGTGTAGGTTCCGCCCTTCCAGCCGTAGTAATTGTCGTTCGTCCAGTGCATCCCCTCCGGAAAGACAGCCTTCTGTGCCATGATCGTCTCATAGATCTGGTTTGACGCCGCACTCGCCGAATCCGCAGCGCTCAGACCGATCCCATGGATATAAAAGGTCTGTCCATCCAGGCTGATCTGAAAATAACCGTTGCTCGTGACACCCGTCACCTGGATCGGCAGGTCTGCAGCCACCTCGGGAAGCACCACTGTGCTGTCGTCCGCATCTGCCAGTATCACCGTATTCTCATTCGTATACAGGACTGCCTCCGCCGGCGCCACCGTGTACTCCGCGGCAGCCACATCCGCCGCGGGCACGCCCAGCAGCAGTGCCGCCCCAAACACAAATCCCACGATACTCTTCCAAATCTTCTTCATTTCTTCCTAAGTCCACCTTTCTTTTTTTATTTTCATTGATTAATGCATTTGTATCATTATAACGCAGATCTGTATACAAAGACAAGCCCGATCTGTGGAATATTTCGTCTCATTGACTATTTCATCTTTTTCTTATATAATACTCTTATGCACGATCAGAAGCTCATCGTAAGGAACTGTTCAGAATCGGAGTTTTATATGTTTTCAAGATTTTATCATGTGATATTCAGGAATTTGCACCACATTTATATGATCCCACAGATGGAGTATGTATCCCGCCACCCTGAAAAATATTCAGAGGAACAGATGTATGCCCTCGACCGCCTGTGCATCAGGCGCATGATCAAACCCGGCCGCATCACGACAGAAGGCTACGGCATCCACAATCTGCCCGATGAGGGCGGCTATATCATGTGCCCCAACCATCAGGGAAAATACGACGCGCTGGGTATCATGCTCACCCACGACAAGCCCTGCTCTGTCGTCATGGATATCGAGAAATCAAACACCCCCCTCGTAAGGCAGTTCATCAACCTGGTACACGGCAAACGGATGGACAGAACCGACGCGAGACAATCCATAAAGATCATCCGCGAGATGGCTGACGAGGCCAGGCAGGGGCGCAGGTTTATCATTTTCCCGGAGGGCGGCTACCATCACAACGGCAACTCCACCACCGAGTTCAAACCGGGCGCTTTCAAGAGCGCAGTGTGGTCAAAGGTTCCGATCGTCCCTGTCGTGCTGATCGACTCCTACCGCGTGTTTGAGGAGCGGACGCTCAAGCCCATCAAAACGTTTGTGTACTATCTGAAACCGCTCTATTACGACGATTACAAACACATGACCACAGTCGAGATCGCCCAGACCGTACAGCGGCGCATTCAGGAGATCCTGAACCGCTACCTGACAGGCGCGGCACCGGCTACCCTTGAAGAATAGCCTACATATCAAATGCATCCTTTATGCTGTCATAATGAAGGAAGATCCCCTGTGCGGCAAACGCCCTGATCTCCTCAGCGGTCGCCAGCATATAACCGTCCGTCTCCTCCTCCTGGAGACGGATATCTTTTTCGTCAAAGTCAGCCACATAGCGGTAGATATCCACATGATAGTTGTCCCCCTCGCCGGGATTCTCCCTCTTATAGCTGAACAGATAACCTCCGTCCCAGCCGGACACGTCAAGTCCTGTCTCTTCCCTGATCTCCCTGACCACAGCCGCCTCCGAATCCTCGCCAGCCTGCGCCGCGCCGCCGGAAACCTCCCACCAGCCGGGCGCCCACGCCTTGGTCATCACCCGTTTGGTGATGAGAAACCTGCCGTCCCGATGCGCTATCACACCGAGCACAGTCAGATGATACTCCCCGTCCTTCAGGCGCCAGTCATTTTTCCTCATCGTCCGCCCTGTACGTTTTTTGTCTGCATCATAGATGTCCCACATTTCCATAATCATCATACTCCTTGCTCATCCGATCTCATCCGGCATTCCGCGCACACCCCCATCAGCACAGAACCCGAGCACTCCAGCATAAACTTGTGATGATCGTACAGATGCCGCACGATCTCCTCCATAAAGCTGCACTCCATGTGCAGGATCTTCCCGCACATCCTGCACTGCATATGAATATGCTCGTGACAGTGTGCATGGGGCTTGGCACACTGGTAGCGGCAGAACTCATCCTCCGCCGTCTTGTATTTCATGATCACGCCGCTCTCTGTGAGCTTGTCCAGATTGCGGTAAATCGTCGTCAGATTGACCTGTATGCCGTTTTCCTGCATGTACGCGTTGACATCATAGGCGCTGAAGCTGTGCTCCCTGTGCAGATCCAGATATGTCATGATCGCGTCCTTGTTCTTTGTGCGGTACTTTTTCTGCTGATCGCCCTGCACGGCTGCCTGCACCCCCTTTCGCGGCATGCCCTTCTTATCCCTTCTGCCGCTCACAGATCCTGTCCAGAAGTTCACAGTAACTCTTCACCGCCGTGACAAGCAGCACCAGCGTATTGTAGATGCACTCCGGCTCAAAGATCATTTTCAGCTCATCCTCAATGTCAGAGAAGTCAATGTCGAGGCTGTCCTGCACCTTTCCACATGCCTTTGAAAAGCGCGGCAGGCGCCTGACCTGCTCGCTGGCCTGCACCTGACAGACCGCATCTGTCAGATTTACCTTCCACTTATTGAACGAGGTATCCTCGAGGCCGGCACACACCATATCCACCATCGCATCCTGCAGACTCTGGAACTGTCTGTCATCACTGTCTCCTCTTTCTTCCACGATCATTGTATATTTCGCATAGACAGACAGCATCTGCTCTGATTCATGATGCAGGAGCGACCGCGCCACCAGCACCTTCTCCTGCCGCGCCCTCTGCTCCCCGTCCGCTATTTCCGAAACCAGCCTCCTCTTCTCCTGACAGTACTCGTTGAAACCTCTGATCACTTCCGCTTCATACCCCATCGCGTCCGATACCCCCTTCTCCCAGGATCGCCTCTCCCCAGGCTTCTGTCAGCCGCCCGAGGGACCACGCCGCGTTGGCGGGACTTGTGGAAGGCAGCCTGACGAGCTTCGGCCTGCCCCCATGGGCATCCTTTTGTATTGTACTATCGCAATACTTCATAAACAACTCATATGCCTTCCCGCCATTGAGGAATATCATTCCGATATCCGCGGCAGACAGTATTCTGTTCATATCATTCGCCTGAACATTCTTTATGCTGCTGTCCGACGAGCCTATGATATCACAGGATGCTATCACATCCCACAGCGCTACATTGTTGCGCAGCAAAAAGTCTCTTTTTTCCGCGACCGTTCCCGGCTCCGGCTCCCTCAGCACTGCCGGGAGCACTTTCCAGAAACGGTTCTGCGGATGTCCGTAATAAAACTGCTGCTCCCGCGACTTGACAGAGGGCATGGAGCCCAGGATCAGGATCCTTGAATCCCGGTCATACACCGGACCAAAGATATGCGTCACATGTTCGTACATCATCAACACTCCCCCGTTAATTCCACTCCGATATGGAGTTGAGCAGCTGTTTTCGCTGCTTCCAGTCCGGCATCATTCCTGTCATCAGCGCATGAAACGCCCTGGAGTGATCCGGATGGATAAAGTGACAGAATTCATGCATCACCACATACTCAATACAGCAGACCGGCGTCTCGATCAGCCGGCTGTTCAATGTCACTATCCCTCTGTATGGCTGGCAGGATCCCCACCTGGATGTCATGCGGCGTATCCGGATGACCGGATGATCCACGCCGTACTCCCGAAACTGTTCATAGGTCTGACTGCAGATCTCCTCATACACGTCACGCTGGTATGACCCCAGCCATCGCTCATACATAAGTTCTTTATGGCGTACATTCTGCGGATCCTTCACATGAAAGCAGATGGCATCCTCCTCCAGCACGATGCACTCCTTTTTGCCCTGAACTGCCTGTGCCGTCCTGACTGCACGCCTCTTACCCAGTATTGTCAGCTGCTCTCCGTCCGCATACTGCCTGGCGGCCTGCGGCGGCTGTTCCTGCTGCCTGCGGCGGTTCTCCTCCGCCCTCCCGACCGCAGAGACGATCAGTTCCTGCTTCTGGCGCAGAAATCCCTCTATAAAATCCAGCGGGACACGCCGCGAGGCGGAAACCTTCACATTCCCTGCAGCGTCGATCCGCAGGTTCACGTTCTTCACAGACTTTCTGGTAAGCTCATATTGGATCGTCCGGTCTCCCAGCCAAATGGCGCGCATCTCGCTGCCATATACCCTTGCCGCCATATCCTGCCGCCCTCCCATTCTGATCCGTCATGCAATGGAAAACCGGGCACTGTACACCCGGTTTTCTGTTTATTAGTTATGAATTGCCTTCCGCTTTTCAAAGAAAGTGTCCACCGACTTCTTGATCTGCTCCGGCGGCATCGTCTTGAGCAGGTACCCGTCCGGCTTCAGCTCCATGACCTGCATGACACTCTCCTTATCCCCCTTGCTGGTGAGAAACATGACAGGTATATCCGCAAACTCGATCTCACTCCGGATCATACCGAGCACCTGCTTGCCGTCAACGATCGGCATCTCATAGTCGAGCAGCACCAGATCCGGTCTGTTCGTTGAGAGATATTTGATCGCCATGGCGCCGGAATTGGCAAGGATCACCTGATACTTGTCTTCCAGCCATCCCTTTACATTCCGGAGCATCGCACCGGAATCGTCCACCACGAGGATCTTCTTTTTATTCTGCTTTCCAAATATTTTCAGGTACGATTCGATCGCTTCCGCGACCTCATTGACATTGATCGGACGCGGAAACTCCTTCTGGATCAGGTGCAGTGGAATAACCTTGATGATCTCCGCGATCTCCAGGGGATCACCTGTGACAAATATCGGGATATCCTTCTCCACCGCCTGGTCTTTCAGATATGTAAGTCCCTGATTCAGCCTCATAAGCTCCTCATCTGCAAAGATAAAGATCAGATCTATATTCTCCTTTATTTTGCTGAGCACATCCGGATGCGCATGCGTGTTCATCACGCAGCAGTCCGCTTCCTCAAGCCTTTCCTGGAGTGATACGAGCAGGTAACTCTGTACCTCCGATACAATCAATACTTTTTGCATAATAAACCTCCACTTTTTATTCTGTGAGCCCTTCAAGTACTTCTATCATCTTTTTCCCTGTATTCATGACGTCTTCCATTGCCACATCAGCCACAAAAGCCCTCAGCTCTTCCATATAAGGGCCGAGCGCCTCTGGAAGCCGGTACTCCTCAAGCTCCGAAAGCGCTGCATCTGCTCCGTCGAGATCAAAACTGTCCATGGCAGCATTGATCCTGTCAAGCGCCTCTATGATCTTTGCCCTCGGGACTTCCTTCTTTTCCTGCTCGTTTGCCTTTCCATATGGCTCCAATATCGGCTTGTAACTCCTGCACAGCTCCATGACGGCAGGATTTTCCCTGGCGATCGTCTCTATGTCCTCTGCATTTCCGCACTGCTCCATCTTGTAAAACAGCTCTGAGAGTTCCAGCGCCCCGATCATGCGCGCCGTATTTTTCAGTGCATGTACCTCTATAGTATAATCGCGAATCATTCCGTCTGCAAGACATTTTTCAATTTTTGTCGACTTCAGGTCGATTAATTTGTAAAAATCGCCCAACAGGTTCGTAAACAGTTCCAGGCTGCCGGAATTCTTAACGCCCTCCGCGACATTGAGTCCCTCAATGACAGGAAGCTCCTGCTGCGGTATCTGCTCCTGCACTGCGGCAGGCGCTGACAGTTTATGCACCAGCTCGTTGGGAAGCCATGCGCGGATCTTGCTGCAGATATCCTTTAGCTCGATCGGTTTTGCCACAAAATCATTCATTCCCGCTTCCTTAAAGATCTCCCGCGCGCCCATGACCGCGTTGGCTGTCAGCGCGATGATCGGCATGTTCTGAATGTATTCGTCCGCAAGCTTCCGGATATTCTGCGTCGTCTCCACACCGTCCATCACGGGCATCATGTGGTCCATAAAGACGATATGATACCGTTTTTCCTGCACCATCTCGATCGCCTGCTTTCCGGAGCTGGCTGTGTCGATGTTCATCCGCAGCGGCTGCAGCAGCCCCCTTGCCACCTTGAGGTTCATCTCGTTGTCGTCCACGATCAGGATCTGTGCCTGGGGCGCGACAAAATTCATCACATTGTCCGTCTCGACGAAGACTGCCGTGGTCTCATGGTTGATCACCTGGCAGAAATTCAGTGTATACAGGGGCTTATTGACAACCGTAACCTGTTCGTTCCACACATTCTCCCTCATGGGATTCTGCAGCACGCAGAGCTCTGTACCGTTCGCGACAAAGTGCTTCTCGATATTTTCTTTCAGATCCCGATAGACACCTTCGTCCACAAAGAAAAAGTCCACCTTGTCGCCGTTATCCCTCGCCTGATAGCAGTCCACATACCGCAGGCCGTAGCCCTCCGCCATATGTTTCATCTGCTCCAGAAGGCGCTGATCCCCCATAAGGCCGCTCACGACCATCGGCTCATGGACGATCGCCTCCTCCTTGATGACCGCCGCGATCTGGCTGCCGACCACCCTCTGCGGAATATTGAAATAAAATTCGCTTCCTTTGCCGTACTCGCTCCTCACGCCGATCTGTCCGCCCATGTTCTCCACGAGCTGTTTTGATATCGCAAGTCCCAGCCCCGTTCCCTCCTTGTTCCTGTTTTTCTTCGTGTCAACCTGCTGGAAAGAACCAAACAACTTTTTCAGATCGTCCGGCTTGATCCCCTGGCCGGAGTCCCGGATCGAGATCGCCAGATCCACCATGTCCGCCTCTGCCATCCGCGTCATCTTTATCGTGAGTCTGACATACCCCGCCTCTGTAAACTTGATCGCGTTATTGGCGATGTTGATGATGACCTGTCTGATCCGGATCGAATCCCCGTACAGCCTGTTTGGCAGATCCTTGTCAATATCAAATATCAGTTCTATCGGTTTGTCGCCGATCCTGTTGAGGAATATCATGCTGAGGTCGCTCAGTATGGACATCGGCTCATACTCCTCCTCTATGATCTCGAGCTTGCCTGACTCGATCTTGGAAAAATCAAGGATATCATTGATGATCGTGAGCAGCGAAGCGCCGGAGTTTTTGATGTTCATCAGATATCCCCTGTCCTGCTCACTCAAGTCGCTTCTCAGAAGAATCTCCGTCATTCCCACGATCGCGTTCATCGGCGTGCGGATCTCATGCGACATGTTTGACAGGAAATTGGATTTGGACTCATTCGCCTCCTCCGCACGCAGCTTTGCTTCTTTTAACTGCTCCATCATATTGTAGTTCTCTGTCAGATCAACGAGGATCATCGCATGGCCCCTGATCTTATTCTTCACGTTCAGATCCCTGATATACTTCTTGTAATGCCGGTCTTCAATGACGATCTCCTCCTCCTCGGACTTAAACAGGCGTTCCAACCGGTCTGAGAGCTTTTCTCCCTTATGGATCCCTGAAAGCTCCTCGAAATTTTTCTTTGCATATTTGTTGGAGTCGAGATAGCCGTAGGATTTGTCCGCAACCAGGAACATGGCGTCAAAATTCTCCACCATCCAGCCCCGCCCAAGATCGAGTATGTTAAAGATATCCCCCTCAATAACACTCAGTATGATCAGAAGCACCGCCACTGCGGAGAAGAGCGGAACGACCTCAAAGTTAAATTTGAACAGGAGCTCCAGCGCGAGCGGTATGATGACAACGAACTTTGCAATGATCAGATGCGACAGGTTCTGCTTTTCCGTCCCGCCCTGATTGCGTAGCTGTATCCTCCTCACGATCATGTAGCCGATTAGCGCCAGCAGAAAGGCTGTCAGAAAACCGTAGCGGATCGCATAGACGACGCCGCCCTCCTGACTTAAGAAGTGATATCCGTATCGGACATCTTCCACATAGTCCAGCTCTCCGAATGCCATCTCACGCCTCTTGTCATCCCACATGATGAGCAGGGCAAATGCCTCGAACACCAGCCATATTTTTGAAAATACCCTGATCGTCTTATGCCGCGTGTCGAGCTGCATGTACGCCAGGATAAATTTGATAAAGAAATAATAAAACAAAAAATTTCCGAGATACTCCATCTTCAACGCCAGTGTCGCCTCGGAAGGATTGTTTGTCCGAAGCATCAGACAGTACGCGCCGTTCATGATCAGGCAGCCGATGTTTGCCACCATCAGATTTGTCGAGGAGCTGTTCTGCTCCTTACTCATGAGGACAAAGATACCCACCAATGGTATCACTGCTCCGATCAATGGTATGATGCTGAACGCTGTCCTCAGACTCATTTCCAACGTCATTTTAATCCCACTCCTTTAACAGTTCTTATTACATAGATAATTATATTTTATACTGTTCTGCGTTTCCTGTCCATTGTTTCTATCCCAAAACGCAAAACACCGCCCCTTGCGGGCGGTGTCTGCCAATGGAATTTTACAAAATATGATAGATCGTCAAAAACTAAATTGCCTCGTGGAACGTTCTGGAGATAACGTCCGCCTGCTGCTCCGGTGTCAGCTTGATAAAGTTTACGGCATATCCCGAAACCCTGATCGTGAGCTGCGGATAGTTCTCCGGGTGCTTCTGTGCATCCAGCAATGTATCCCTGTTGAGAACATTGACATTGAGATGATGGCCGCCCTTTGTCGCGTATCCATCCAAAAGATTGACTAAGTTGCTTACCTGTGCGTTATCTGTCATGATAATTCCTCCTTTTATAAAATAAACTGATTGTTCCTGTGCTTTATTTATTATGCGCTGTTCTTTTGTGATTTTAGTATATTGAATTTCAGGAGAAATTTCTGTAACAATTGTTACATTTTTAAATATTTTATGTTTTTTTGCAGGTACAATTTTTCTTTCAATATGTTTAATACAACGTCTCCAGCGCATCCCGATCCACAATCCTGATCGTATTCCTGTCTGCTTCGATCAGATGTTCCTGCTGCATCTTCATCAGCTCCCTCGACAGGGACGGTCTCGTCGTGCCCAGATAATCCGCCAGCTCCTCCCTGTTCATAGCGAGCCTGACAGTATCCGCCCCGGCGGCGTCCGTCTGCTCGATCAGCCACAGGGCAATGCGCTCGCGCAGCGTCGTTCCCGACAGCAGATGGAGCTTCCTCGTCATCGTAAAATTTTTTTCGGACTGAATCTCAAGCATGTTTCTGGTGATCATGCGGTGATGCTCACAGGCATTGCTGCAAAAACAGTAAAAAAACTGCCACGGGATCTCGAGCACCTTCACTCTCCCCTGCGCGATGGCATCGTACCAGTACGCCTTGGTGTCCGCAAAAAGAAACATCTCCCCAAAGACGTCACCCTGCCCTACCATAAAAAGCACATCCCGCTTTCCCGACGCGAAATCCTTTGAGATCATGACTGTGCCCTCGAGCACCAGGAACAGATTCCTCGGCGTCTCGCCCTGGCGGAAGATGTAGCTTCCCTCCTCAAAGGAGCGCTCGACGGTTTTCGAACAGCGGAACATCTTCTCGATCTCCTCCCTGCTGATGTCCCGAAACAGATGGATCTGGTCACAGTCCTTGATGTTTTCTACCATATCGTCCTCACCCTTTCACACAAACCAATCCTTGTTCACGGAATATTAGAATTAGCATAACATACAACTTAAAATGTTTCAATAACATATACATGCCTAAAAATGGGGAACGCACTTCTGCGTTCCCCACAAATTGATTCCTTTTATTACATCATTCCGCCCATTCCAGGACCACCTGCAGGCATTGCCGGCGTGTCCTCCTTGATGTTTGCCACAACAGACTCTGTCGTGAGGAGTGTGCTTGCCACGGAGCATGCATTCTGCAGTGCGCTTCTTGTAACCTTGACCGGATCAAGGATACCAGCCTCAACCATATCCACATACTCTTCCTTCGCTGCATCAAAGCCGATACCAGCTTTGGACTCTCTCACCTTATTTACGATAACGCTTCCTTCGAGACCTGCGTTTGCAACGATGATATGCAGCGGTGCATCCAGCGCCTTCAGCACGATCTTGGCACCTGTCTTCTCGTCGCCCTCCAGCGTGTCAACAAGCTCTGCAACCTTCTTGGAAGCATGGATGTAAGCAGATCCGCCGCCTGCGATGATACCTTCCTCCACTGCTGCCCTTGTCGCGTTGAGCGCATCCTCCATGCGGAGTTTTGCTTCCTTCATCTCTGTCTCTGTCGCTGCGCCGACACGGATCACTGCCACACCGCCTGCAAGCTTTGCAAGTCTCTCCTGCAGCTTCTCCTTGTCGAAATCAGATGTTGTCTCCTCAACCTGCTTCTTGATCTGTGAGATCCTCGCATCGATCGCTGCCTTGTCGCCCTCGCCGTCGACGATGATGGTGTTCTCCTTCTGAACCTTTACAGACTTCGCGCGTCCGCACTGCTCCAGTGTCGCTTCCTTGAGGTCCAGACCCAGCTCCTCGCTGATCACCTGGCCGCCTGTGAGGATCGCGATATCCTCGAGCATAGCCTTTCTCCTGTCGCCGTATCCGGGAGCCTTCACAGCGACCACATTGAATGTGCCGCGCAGTTTATTGACGATCAGCGTCGTGAGCGCCTCGCCCTCAACATCCTCTGCGATGATCAGAAGCTTTGCGCCAGACTGTACTACCTGCTCTAATACCGGCAGGATCTCCTGGATATTGGAGATCTTCTTGTCTGTGATCAGAATATACGGATCCTCCATGGTCGCTTCCATCTTATCCATGTCTGTCGCCATGTAAGCTGAGATATATCCGCGGTCGAACTGCATACCTTCCACCAGGTCAAGCTCTGTCTGCATCGTCTTGGATTCCTCGATCGTGATAACGCCGTCGCCGGAAACCTTCTCCATCGCGTCCGCTACCATGTTTCCGACTTCCTCATCGCCGGAGGAAACCGTTGCGACTCTTGCGATGTGCTGCTTGCCATTTACCTTGGAGCTCATGGCTGCGATCGCGTCCACTGCACAGTTTGTCGCTTTCTTCATACCTTTTCTCAAAATGATCGGGTTTGCGCCTGCTGCCAGGTTCTTCATTCCCTCGCTGATCATAGCCTGTGCGAGAACCGTAGCTGTCGTCGTACCATCGCCCGCCACGTCGTTTGTCTTGGTCGCAACTTCCTTGACAAGCTGTGCGCCCATGTTCTCGAACGCGTCCTCAAGCTCGATCTCCTTTGCGATCGTAACGCCGTCATTTGTGATCAGCGGTGCGCCGAATGATTTGTCGAGAACAACATTTCTTCCTTTGGGTCCCAGTGTCACGCTCACAGTGTCCGCCAGCTTATTTACACCTGTCTCTAATGTCTTACGAGCCTCTGCTCCGT
>VSNO01000159.1 GCA_009774375.1 Lachnospiraceae bacterium | reverse complement strand
TTTTGGCCTGCTGTTCGGGGAGGATCTGCTGGGCCTGATCGGAAAACCCGGTTTTGATATCTTCACGGACTATGCAGATTTTGACTGGTCCAATTTTGTGTTCAACCTGGTATTCTGCGCGACGACGGCGACGATCGTTTCCGGGGCTATGGCAGAGAGGACGAAGTTTCTCTCCTACTGTGTGTACTCGGGCGTGATCTCGGCGCTGATCTACCCGGTAGAGGCGCATTGGATCTGGGGCGGCGGCTGGCTCGCGCAGATGGGATTCCACGATTTTGCGGGTTCCTGCGCGATACATATGGTGGGCGGTATCAGTGCCCTGATCGGCGCAAAGATGCTCGGCCCCCGCATCGGCAAGTTCACAAAGGATAAGCAGGGAAAAATCACGAAAGTGAACGCGTTTCCCGGACATAACCTTACGGTCGGGGCGCTCGGCGTGTTCATCCTGTGGCTTGGCTGGTATGGATTTAACGGTGCGGCTGCGACAAGCCTGCCGGAGCTTGGATCTATTTTCGTGACGACGACGATCGCGCCGGCGATCGCGACGGTAGTCTGCATGGTCTTCACCTGGATCAGGTACGGCAAGCCGGATGTGTCCATGTGTCTCAACGCCTCCCTTGCGGGGCTTGTGGCGATCACCGCGGGCTGTGATGTGACAGATGCCCTCGGCGCGATCGTGATCGGTGCTGTAGCCGGACTTCTGGTGGTATTTGGCGTATGGCTGCTCGATCACAAACTGCGCATCGATGATCCGGTCGGTGCGGTTGCGGTCCACTGCATGAACGGGATCTGGGGCACGATCGCAGTAGGACTCTTTGCCACAGACACAGCGCCCGCATTTGCAAGGGGGTATGGCGATGGCGTGACATTTGGCGCCAACCAGATCTGCGGGACGGGACTTTTCTACGGCGGCGGATTCAGACTGCTGGGAATGCAGCTGGCAGGCATGTTCTGCGTGATCGCGTGGACGGTGGTCACGATCACGATCACTTTTCTGGTGATCAGGGCAGTCTTTGGCCTCCGTGTCAGCGAGGAGGAGGAGATCATCGGTCTCGACGCCACAGAGCACGGTCTGCCGTCCGCGTATGCAGGATTCTCTATGATGGATATCTCGAACAGCATGATCATGGAGGAGAATGAGAACACGCAGCTGGGCTCCGACGTCTATGAGGAGGCGACGGAGACACAGAAAAATGCGGCGGTCAGGGTTGCACAGGTTCCGATTCCTTCGGCTTCCGGTATCTACAAGGTCGTCATTATCGCGAAGCTGTCGCGGTATGACGTGCTGCGCAGGGCGATGAACGGCATCGGCGTGACTGGCATGACGGTGACGCAGGTCATGGGATGCGGGATCCAGAAGGGTGCGGGCGAGAAGTACCGCGGGGCGGAGATCGACGCGACACTGCTGCCGAAAGTAAAGGTCGAAGTGGTGGTGTCCACGATTCCTGTGGAGAAGGTGATCGAGACGGCGAAGAAGGTGCTCTATACAGGACATATCGGAGATGGCAAGATCTTCGTGTACAATGTGGATAAAGTGGTCAAGATCCGCACAGGCGAGGAGGATATCGCCGCGCTCGCGGATGTTGAATGATAAGGAACAGAATACAGATGTAAAAGAAGAACCCGGGGAGCTTTCTCCGGGTTCTTCTGACACAGTGCCTCATATAATGGTCTCGATGGAGATGTTCTTCCTGTTTGACAGCCGCAGCATGCTCTGGTAATAGGATTCCTGCAGATCGATGATCTCGTTGTTCTCCATGCGGATGACCGGCCTGGAAAGATTGTTCGGATTGATAAAGATCACATTGCCCTCCATACCGTTGCTCAGCGTCACCCTGTGGTTGAGATAGGTGTTTGACACATTCTCGAGGAAGGTGAGGATATACTTGATCTCATATTTTTGGATCCCGTCGTCCTCAAAAAATTTGATGACAGAGAATGGACACATCGCAGCGCGGTATACCCGCTCGCTCGTCATGGCATCAAAGATATCCGCGATCGTGACGATCTTGGAGAACCTGTCGATCTCGTCACCGGTGAGGCCGTAGGGGTATCCGCTCCCGTCGCATTTCTCATGGTGCATCAGCGCGGTGTTCTTTACAGGATCGGGAATACTGCTGTATCGTCCCAGCAGATGGAAGCCCTCTATGGTATGCGTCTTTACGATCTCAAATTCGTCGGGCGTCAGCTTGCCGGGTTTCCTGAGGACTCCGGTGGGAAGCATGAATTTTCCGACATCGTGAAACAATCCGCAGGCGGTTGCCATCATCTGGTCTGCCTCGGAAAAGTGGAGCCAGCGCGCGAGCACGTTGGAAATCAGGGCGACATCTATGCAGTGATTGCAGACAGAGTCCTCGGCATTGTGCATATTGAGGAGCATGTCAAAGATGCTGACATCCTGCTTGTCCTGGCGCAGCAGGGACATAGTCTCCTTCAGCAGCTCGTTTGCACGGAACGGTTCGCTGCGGTACAGTGATTTCATCAGGCTGTTCTCATAGTGTTCTGCGCAGCGCGCAAAGTTTTGGGAAAAGCGCTGAAAGAGTCTGCTTTTGGCAGTATCGGCATCCTGCGCAAGAGCTGCTGTATTTGTCATCGGCGAGGACAGATCGGTGGCAAGATCGTCCTCTATATATGCATAATATATGGAATATCCTTCCAAACGTGATATAATGTTTTCAGTGAGTATGATGCCCTTTGGAACGATCGTAACATGATCATAAGAAACGATGTCCTCAGCTGTTACCATGCCGGGTGTCAGTGCTGTGATGGGAATTTGTCTCATAAAGCGCTCTCTTTCTGGAAAATAGTGATTTGGAAACTCTATTTTTATTCTAGCGGTTTCTATAAAAAATGTCAAACAAAAGGAGGTAACTATATGAAAAAATACACCAAGATCCACAAATTGTCCGATAACAGATTCCTGAATCTGTTCAAACTGGATGCCCTGACGGACAGCGGGCGTCCTTTTGACTATTTCTTTGTGTCGAGAAGAAAGGCGGAGAACATCAAGCTGCTGACAGGGGACAGTGCGGCGGAGGGCGTCGTCATCTATCCGGTGCTCCGGGAGGATCCGGAGAAGATCGTGATGATCAGGCAGTACCGCTATCCTCTGGGGGACTATCTGTACGAGCTTCCGGCAGGGCTGATCGATGCGGGGGAGACACCAGATATGGCCGCGGTGCGGGAGATGAAGGAGGAGACTGGGCTGACTTTTGAGGTGTGCGCTGACGGCGATGAGGCATACCGCAGACCATTTTTCATGGGGGCAGGTTTTACCGATGAGAGCTGCAATGCTGTCTTTGGCTATGCCAGCGGCACGGTCAGCCGCGATGCCATGGAGGACACAGAGTCCATACAGGTACTGACTGTGGACAAGAAGGAGGCACAGCGCATCCTGAGAGAGGAGAAGGTCTCGATCAGGGCGGCGTATTTGCTCATAAATTTTCTGCATTCTGACAGAAAGGACCCGTTTGCGTTTCTCAAGTGATATTAAAATAACAACAGCTATTTGGAACTGCCCTCCATAGCGGTATGGATCGGAGAGTGTGCACATAATGTCGAATCATGTAAGATGCAAGGGAAATTGAAAGATTTCAGGGCAAATAAAAGCGGAACGGAAGCGCAGAAAGCGTCTGGAAACGTTAAAATTCCTCGAAATAGTGAAAGAAATGTTTCATAGAGGCGATGCGCGGGAACACGTGCAGACCGATAAAAAATCTGCGTTATGATATGTGGATGTGAATGGTTTTTATTTTGAATAACAATTGATATTAAAATGGCGCGGCGGCTGGACGGGGGCGGTCCGGCACGGTGTGAGCGGTAACACGCCGATGTGTGTATATTTTGATATTTTCGTCAAATTGTGTGTTCATTTTTTGAAAAGTGTGGTATGATAGTACAGGAGTATACAAAAGAAATGCACGAAAATTGATAGATGATCAATGATTCTGGAAAGGGTGGTACATGAAAATGCTGGACAAGTTTGAAGTATCAGATGCGAGGGAAGCGGCGGAGCCTGTCAGGATGGAGGGATCTGCGGCGGCGGAGGCTGTCAGGACAGAGGTGGAAAAGGAGACGGCAGAGCCTGCCAGGGTGGAGGCGCCGGAGAAAACGGGTTACTGTTCAGAGCTTGACGGTATCGAGGTCGATTTTGAACTGCAGTACCGCGAGCATGAGACGGACATGAAGGATATCGCAAAGAGGGTGCAGGAGGACTATGCGAGGAGGGGGAATGATGCGTCAGGGATCAGGCTGATCCAGGTGTACCTGAAGCCGACCGATTTCACTGCGTACTATGTGATCAACAATTCTTATGAGGGAAAGATCCCTTTGTTCTGATCAGAATATGATAAGGAACTGAATAGTTTCTAAGGGGAAAGAGAGAGGGAAGAGGGGAAACAGATGAAGAAGGTAACGATACAGGATATTGCGGCTGAGATGGGGCTCAGCCGCAATACTGTGGCAAAGGCGCTGAACGGGGGGATGGTCTCCCCGCAGACAAGACATGCGGTCGTGCAGAAGGCATGGCAGATGGGGTACACCAAACTGGATGAGAATCTTGTGGAGGAGGTCAAATCGACATACCGGAGAGCCAACACAGGAACAATACTGGTGTTATTTAATCATATGCAGTCCGCATTCTGGACGAGGGCGCTCGCGGGCATCAGCAATGCCGTGAACGATGAGGGATACCGCATGCAGCTCCATGTGGTGGATGAGAAGGACAAGGACGGCGAGGCAACCAGCAGACTGATCGCCGACGATGTGAAGGGGATCATCTTTCTGAGTGTATTTCCGGAGAAGTTTGTGAAGGGGATCGGGCGCAAAAAGCTGCCGGTGACATTCTTTAACAGTCCGGTGAACGCCCAGGATTATATCAAAACCGGCGATGTCATCAATGTGGAGGGCTTTTATTCCATGGATGCGCTGGCGGACTATGTGATCAGGCAGAAGGGGTGTACGAAGTTTGCCTATATCGGTTTTGCGGAGGGTTCCCGCATGATCCAGGCGAGGTATCTCGGATTCCTGAACGCGTGCAGCCGCGGACATGTACAGCTGGACGAGCGGCTTCAGTATACGCGCCCTGCCAACAATATCAGCTTCAGCTATGCCATGGTTGAGGAGGTCGTCAAGAATATGCCGTACATACCAGAGGCGGTTATCTGCGAGGACGATGAGGTGGCAAAGCATGTGTCACTCGCGCTTTTGCAGCGCGACCCGCAGGCGGTGAAGCGGGTAGTCATCACGGGCTTTAACAACACGCTGGAGACGGATTTTTTCAAGAAAGATATTCTCACTGTGGATGTGCGGATTGAGGAGATGGGAAGACGCCTTGTGAAATCAGTGATCGACAAGGTGAAGTGCCCGACGATGGACAATTCTTTTACGACAATAGCGACGTATCCCAAAATTTAACCGATTTTTCATATATACGATGACAACCTGCCAAATACGTGATATAATTTCAATATCTATTTAACGTAGTAATGAAAACGCCATGCAGAGACGGGCAGTCCCGCCGGCATGGTGGTGGATCATGTGATATTATATGAAAAGAGAGGTTTGATCTATGGATTACAAAATAGTGACAGACGGCTCCTGCGACCTGCCGCCGGAGCTGTGCAGGGAAAAGGGAGTTGACGTGGTTCCCTTCTATGTCTCGTTCGACAGCGAAAATTATATGAGGGAGATCACGGATATGCCGATCCGGAAATTTTACGAGCAGATGGTGGCAGATCCGACGACATTTCCCAAATCTTCCATGCCTTCTGTGCAGGATTACGTCGATGTGTTCAGCCCGATCGTGGAGGCGGGGAAAGCAGTCCTGTGCATCTGCATCACGACAAAGTTCAGCGGCTCCTTCCAGTCTGCGATGAATGCGAGGGAGATGCTTCTCGAGAACTATCCCGATGCGAGGATAACCGTCATGGATTCCACCATCAATACAGTGCTGCAGGGGATCTTTGTGCTGGAGGCGATCAGGATGTATGAAGCGGGGCTTCCATATGAAAAGGTGATCGGGGAGCTGGAGGCGATCAAGGGAACCGGAAGGATCTTCTTTACCGTCGGCAACATTGATTATCTGAAGCATGGCGGACGCATCGGAAAGCTTGCGGGCATCGCGGGATCCATGCTGGGCATCAGGCCGCTGATCACCTTGAAGGAGGGGGAGATCTTCCCGTCAGGTCTGGCGAGAAGCCGCAGGAGATCGCTCGAGAAGGTGTATGATCTGCTGTGGCAGTATCTGCAGGAGGTTCATGCGGCTCCCGGGGAGTACAGTATCTGCGTAGGGTATGGGTACGATATCGAGGAGGGGGAGGCGTTCCGCAAAGGGGCGGCTGCATTTCTCAATGAGAAAGGATATGCCATCGCTGACGGCGACATCCAAAAGTACCAGATCGGTGCGACGATCAGCGTGCACACCGGACCATATCCGCTGGGATTCGGCGTGATCAGGAAAAGCATGCTTTAAAAGGCAGCCGGTATTTGAAAGACAAAAAAGGAGAGAAGGAAGAATGGCAGTATACAGTCTGGAAAACACGCAGATCAGCATCTGTGTAGATTCACTTGGAGCAGAGCTCAGATCACTGAAAAAAAAGGCGACAGGCACGGAGTATATGTGGGATGCCAGCCCGGAGTACTGGAAGAGAGTCTCTCCAGTGCTGTTTCCGATCGTGGGAGGCCTCAATAACGGGCGTTATCGATACGATGGGAAAGAGTATCCAATGTCGCAGCATGGATTTGCGAGGGACATGGAGTTTGCGCTTCGGGAGCAGACAGGGGATTCGCTCCGGTTTGTGCTGCGGGCGACTGACGAGACAAAGGCGAAGTACCCATTTGACTTTGAGCTGGAGCTGGGCTACAGGCTGGATGAACAGAATCTTGTCGTCTCATGGAAGGTGACGAACTGTGATGACAGGGAGATGTATTTCAGCATCGGCGGGCATCCTGCGTTCCTGTGCCCGATCGACAACAGGGGCACGCGGACGGAGTACAAATTGTCATTTGATACGGATGATAAAATAACATCGGCTATCATAGGCGGCGGCGGTACGCTCTCGACGCGCACGAAAGAGTGCGCGCTGAAGGACGGAATGATGGATATCGCGGAGGACCTGTTTGACGAGGATGCGCTGATCATCGAGAACAACCAGGCGCACAGGGTATCGCTCTGCGACCCGGAGGGACAGCCCTATCTCACGGTCCGCTTTGATGCGCCGCTCTTCGGGATCTGGTCCCCGGCGAAGAAAGGCGTGCCGTTTGTCTGCATCGAGCCGTGGTACGGCAGATGTGACAGGGAGACGTTCGAGGGAGAACTATCCGAACGGGAGTATGGAAACAGGCTCGCGCCGTCGGAGACGTTTTATGCGGAATATACAGTGACTGTTTAGGTATAAAACTTTGCTTATATAAAAGAAGGTTTCGTAGAAATGAATAGTGACAAATTTAATAAACTGGATGCAGCTCTTAATAAGTATTATGAAAGATTTGGATAGAATTATCCATTATGTATAAGTTAAAATAGAACAACAGGTGAGATTATTTCAGATGTTGAACTTTGTATTGAGACTGGAGATAAGGCAAAAGATCCATATGCTTTGAAATAGCAGTTCCATATACCATGAAGCGGAAGCGGTTCATGAAGCAGGCGGCCACACTGTATCCATAGACGAGATGACAGGGATCCTGGCATTGGAACACAAAAAACTTTTTTTGAGAAGGTCGAAAAATCCTACATTTGCGGGATCTTTTTGAAAACATAAAATTTACACTTCTTAAGTCTGCATTAAAATTCAATCAGTTTCGTTTCTGTAGATTTACCCATGGGCAATATGCCCGTTTATAATGAAAAAATGGGTTGTGCCAGTGAATGAAGTATGATATTCTACCAATGTCAGTCCGCGCCGTGAAACGGCTTTGGCATGACTGAGGACATCATGCCGATTTGGTATAGGACAGACGCAGGTTATGGATAATAAGTATCATTAGGATCTGTAGAAAACGGTTTGGGAGGAATTTATGGATTTTTTTGATTTGCTGACAATGGTAGGCGGTCTTGCATTATTTTTGTATGGAATGCATCTGCTCAGCGAAGGACTTGAGAAGCTGTCAGGCGGACGGCTCGAGCGGGTGCTTGAGAACCTGACGAACAACAGGATCAAGGCGGTGCTTTTGGGCGCGGGAGTGACGGCGGTGATCCAGTCTTCGTCTGCGACCACAGTCATGGTCGTCGGTTTTGTCAACTCGGGGATCATGAAACTCTCGCAGGCGATCGGGATCATCATGGGCGCCAATGTCGGAACGACGATCACGTCCTGGCTGCTGAGTCTGACCGGGATCGAGAGCGACAACTTTTTGCTGCAGCTTGTCAAGCCGACATCGTTCTCGCCGGTGCTTGCCGTGATCGGCGTGATCTTTATATTGAAAAACGGCAAGAAGCGTGATCTTGGTTCGATCCTGGTCGGATTTGCCATCCTGATGACAGGGATGGATACGATGTCTTCTGCGATGAAGCCGCTGAGCCAGGTTCCGTGGTTCACGGGGCTTTTCACGATGTTTACCAACCCGCTGCTGGGACTGCTCGTGGGAGCGCTGCTCACTGCGGTGATCCAGTCCTCGTCTGCGTCGGTCGGTATTCTGCAGGCGTTGTGTGCGACGGGAAGCATCAGCTATGCGGCGGCGGTGCCGATCATTCTCGGTCAGAATATCGGTACCTGTGTCACAGCGATGATGTCCGGTGTCGGCGCGAGCAAAAATGCAAGGCGTGCCTCCATTGTCCATCTGTTGTTCAATGTGATAGGCACAGCGATCTTTTTGACTGTATTTTATGTGCTGCACGCGTTTATCGATTTTGAATTTATGCAGAATGCGGCGGACAGCACCGGGATCGCGCTGGTGCATACCGGATTTAACGTGGCAGCGACCCTGATCCTGTTTCCGTTTGCGGATTATCTGGAAAAACTGTCATTTATCCTCATCAGGCCCGACGAGGAGGAAGAGCGGCAGGCGCGGGAAAACGAACTGTTTGCCAAGATGGACGAGCGCTTTCTGGGCACGCCGTCCTTTGCTTTGGAGCAGGCGTTCTCCTACACGCTCAAAATGGCGGAGATCACCAAAGAGTCCTTGAATAAGGCGACCTACAACCTGTTTGCGTACGACAAGAAGACTGCAGCGGAGGTTGAGCAGATGGAGAGTCTCGTGGATCGTTATGACGATGAGATCAGCGGGTATCTGGTGAAGCTCTCCAGCAGAAACCTGAGCGAGCAGGATTCGCGCAGGCTCAATATGCTCCAGCACAGTGTGGGGGATCTGGAGAGGATCGGTGATCACGCGATGAACCTGGTGGACTGTGCAAAGTCGATGAACAAGAAGGAGCAGTCCTTCTCGGATAAGGCGACAGAGGAGCTGCAGGTGTTCTCGCAGGCAGTCAGGGATATCGTCAGCGCGTCGGTGTCTGTCTTTGCGTCGGAGGACGAGCAGGCGGCAAGGCTGATCGAACCCTTTGAGGAGGCGATCGATATCCTGCAGAAAGATATGAAGAAGCGGCACATGAAACGTCTCAGAAAAGGAAAGTGCACAGCAGAGATGGGGTTTGTCCTCTCGGACATCACCAACAATTTTGAGCGGATTGCGGATCACTGCTCAAATCTTGCGATCAATATCATGCAGCTGCGCGAGGACGACACGCATGCGCACGAGTATGTTGACAGTATCGAAAAGGGTGAGGGAACAGAGTTTGACAGGACTTTGCAGGAGCATCTGCGGCGCTATGAGCTCCCG
>VSNO01000158.1 GCA_009774375.1 Lachnospiraceae bacterium | reverse complement strand
GGGCAGACAGATGAGATTGTATGATAAAAAGAAAATAGACTGGAACAACATATTATTTAACAATCGGGCGTTATTTTTACTGCTCGTTCCGATCATCGTTGAGCAGCTGCTCAATTCCTTTATGGGAATGGTCGATACGATGATGGTGTCAACGGTCGGAAGTGAGGCGATCTCCGCCGTTTCGCTGGTGGATTCCTTTAACAACCTGGTGGTTCAGGTATTTTCGGCGATGGCTGCAGGAGCTGCGATCATCTGCTCGCAGTATCTTGGAAGCGGCGATGAGCGGGCTGCCAACAATGCGGCCAGACAGGTCGTGCTCACAGTGGCTGTGATCGCGCTGACGGTTCTGCTGGTCTGCCTGCTCGGAAGGGAGCGCCTGCTGCGGCTTATCTTTGGCGAGGTGGAGGACGGGGTGATGGCAGGATGCCTGGTCTATTTTCTCATCACAGTCCTCTCGTATCCGTTTCTGGCGCTGTTCAGCGTGGGAGCGGCGCTGTTCCGGGCTGGAGGAAACTCCAGATTTCCGATGAAGGTGTCAGTGATCTCCAATATTCTGAATATCGCCGGCAATGCGGTGTTCATCTATGTATTTCGCTGGAGTGTGGCAGGGGCGGCGCTTGCCACATTGATATCACGTGTTTTTTCTATGGCGGTCATATTTTATCATCTCAGAAAGCCCAGACAGGTGATCGTGATCAGGGATTACGGTCAGATCAGACCAGACATGCCGCTGGTCTGGAAGATCATGGCGATCGGTATCCCGTCGGGTGTCGAGAACGGCATGTTTCAGTTCGGAAAGCTGGCGATCCAGTCGACGGTCTCCACGATGGGGACGGTGGCGATCGCGGCGCAGGCGATGACCAATATTATGGAGAGCCTGAACGGCGTGTTTGGCGTCGGCGTCGGTATCGGGCTGATGACGGTAGTCGGGCAGTGCATCGGGGCGGGCAGGAGAGAGGAAGCAAAGTATTATATCGTGAAGCTGACAGGTATCGCATGGGCTGGGATCCTCGCGTCGTGTCTGTTCGTCTTTGCGATCACGAAGCCGGTCACCTGGCTTGCCGGCATGGAGACAGAGGCGGCAGCGATGTGTCTTGAGATGGTTCTGGCGATCACGATCATGAAGCCGCTTGTGTGGACAGGATCGTTTGTCATAGCCTATGGACTGCGCGCGGCAGGCGATGTGCGTTTTTCCATGATCGTATCCACGATCACGATGTGGTGCTGCAGGGTGGCGTTGTGCATCTTTCTCGTCAGGGTATATCATTTCGGGCCGATGGCGGTGTGGATCGGCATGTTCGCGGACTGGACAGTCAGGGCGGTCATTTTTTGCTGGCGTTTTCAGAGTGGACGATGGCTGCATGGCATGAAAGCGGGGTGACAGGCAATGCGGATCGCGATCTGTGACGACGAGGAGGCGCAGCGCCTGCTGATCCAGAGATACGTGGAGGCGTGGGCGGCTGACAATAAGGTGGCGCTGGAGACGGAGCTCTTTGCCAGCGGCGAGAGTTTCTGGTTTGCATGGGAGGATGACAGCAGTTATGACCTGCTGATCTTCGATATCGAGATGGGGCAGCTGAATGGGATGGAGCTTGCCGCCGGGATCCGCCGGAAGGACGAGGACATTCCCATCCTGTTCGTGACAGGCTACGACAGCTATATGGCGCAGGGATTTGAGGTGGCGGCGCTGCACTATCTGCTGAAGCCGCTCCGCAAAGAGAAGCTTTTCACAGTGCTCGATAAGCTCAAAAAAATGAGGATGCGGAAGAAACAGGAGGAAAAGATCCTGTTCCGTGCGGAGGAGGGACCACTGTCCCTGCCGGCGTCAAAGATCTGGTATATTGAGGCGATGGCGCATCAGTGTATTCTGTACACAGAGGATACATCACATGTGTTATGCAGTTCGATCGGCGAGATGGTCAGGCAGTTGTGCGGCAGGCGGGAGTTTGTGCGCTGTCATCGTTCGTATCTGGTGAATGTGCAGCACATCTCCGCGATCGTGAAGCCGGAGCTGGTTCTGGACGACGGGCGCAGGATCCCGGTGAGCCGGAGCGCGGAGAAGGAGGTCGGCAGGGTGTTTATCGAGTTGTATAAGGGATGATGGGATGATGTGGGAAATAGCAGGAATCATGATCATATTGTTGGCATTGATCCTCGTCAATCTGATGCTGTGGCGTTTTGCGATGCCCAGATATGTGAAACACAGGATCGCGCGATTTCAGGATGAGCTGGTCAACAGGCATTATGACGAGGTGGAGACGATGTACCGCACGATGCGGGGCTGGCGGCACGATTACCACAACCACATCCAGACCCTGGCGGCGTATATGAGCATGGGACAGTATGAGGAGGCGTCCGGATACCTGGAACTTCTGGCGGAGGATCTGGCGAAGGTGGATACCTTGCTGCGGACGGGCAATGTGATGGTGGACGCGATCTTAAACAGCAAGCTGACGCTGATGCGGGAGAGGCAGATCCGTGTAGATGCCACTGCCGCAGTGCCGGGTAAGATCGCGGTTCCGGATATCGAGTTGTCCGTTCTGATCGGAAACCTCCTGGACAATGCGATGGAAGCATGCATGAAGCTGCCCGAGGAGGAGCGATTTATCCGCATCTATATCGATGTCATCAAGAAACAGCTCTACATCTGCGTCACCAATTCCATGGATGGCATGGCGCGGCGGAGGGGGAGTTCTTTTCTCTCTGACAAGCAGGGAAATCACGGTTTCGGGCTGCTGCGGATCGATGAGATCGTGGCGCATCACGGCGGATATCTCAACCGAAAGGCAGACGACGGGGTGTTTGCGACGGAGGTGATGCTGCCGCTGGTTCCTGGGTAATTCTTTCAGGCATATGGGTGCCTGAATGTACCTGCATGCGCAGGCGGAACTGTCTGCGTGTTTACATATGTTTGCAGCAATGTTAAAATGGTTATACAAATACAGTTTTGGAGGGGAAGGAAAATGAGGCGCAAGTTCAATGTCACAGGTTCCTGCAATCCGCAGCGTCATTACATGGTCAAGCTTGATGACAGATTAAAAAGGATCAAGGAAGAGTACGTAGACGAGGGGGCGTATTTTGTTATCAATAAAGGGCGGCAGTATGGGGAGACTACGGTATTAAATGCATTGAAGCGGTATTTAAAAGCGGATTATATTGTTTTGCTGCTGGATTTTCAGGAAGTTGAGACAGCTAGTTTTGCAAACGGAGCAGTTTTTTCGCAGTCTTTTGCCAGAAAGTTATCCATAGCGTTTCGTGGAATTGAAGCGGAAGGCAAAGAGCAGCTGCAGAAAATGCTGCTGGATTTTAGACAGGATAGTCCAGATGGTGGGTTAGATAAGCTTTTTGAATGCCTTTGCAGTATGTGTGAAAACAGTATGCAGCCAATCGTACTGATGATCGATGAGGTTGACAGTGAGAGCGACAATCAGGTGTTTATAGACTATCTGGCACAGTTAAGGGGTTATTACCTGAAGCGGGATACGATGCCGATTTTTCATTCCGTAATTCTGGCAGGAGTATATAATATTAAAAAATGGATATGACACTGAAAAAATTTGCGGAGTATTTTGTGGACATTTATGGGGCAAATGATGATCAGTTTCTGGAAGCCAATGGGCGGAAGATTTTCCTGATGTTTTTGAGGCCGATCATCAACGGCACAGGCAATTACTATATTGAGGCGCAGACCAGGGATGCGCGGCGCACGGACGTGATCGTGGATTATCTCGGCGAGCAGTTTGTCATCGAACTAAAAATATGGCATGGTGCAGAGTACAATGAGAGAGGTGAAAAACAGCTCACGGATTATCTGGAATATTATCATAAAGAGAGAGGGTATCTGCTCAGTTTTAATTTTAACAGGAATAAGCAAACAGGAGTCAGCGAGATTCGGATCGGGGATAAGGTGATCGTAGAGGCAGTTGTCTAAGCATGATCGATAGCAAAAAGAGCTTGAAATGGGAGTAAAATTCCATTTCGAGCTCTTTTGGTTTTAGAGAATATGTACCTTTTTGAGGATAGGATTTTGTTCTTTAATGTTTTCCATTTGTGCAGAGAGAGCCACCATTCGTGCAAAAAATGAAATAGTACCTCCCGGTGTGCTATACTGATAAAAATAAAGCAGAAACGGAGGTTGGGGTACAATGCTCTACATGGGACATATTTTCGAGGACAGGAAACGGCGTAAATACGGGCTGTTCAGTAATTTCATCTACAGCATGAGATCGGCAAAGGAGTGGGACAAGAAGCTATTCTGGGCGCAGCTACTGATGGTGGTTCCGAATGTGGCGGCGTCGCTTCTGGGCACGTATCTCCCGTCGAGGTTAGTGTCTGATCTGACGGCGCAGATCGGGATATCGCGGCTGATGTTGGAGCTGGTGGTGATCTGCGTGGTCATGTGGCTCGGCAACGCGGCGTTCGAGGTGATGCTCGAGTACTGTGAACTGGAGGGAAGCTTCATCTGCAACCATTACGCGAAAAAGTTTGTCCGCAAGATCATGGATGTGGATTATGACTATCTCGAGGATGAGGCGTTTCAGAAGGTGTCGGGAAATGCCTGGCGCGTGGCGCGCTTTGGGCAGGGGGTGTCGAACGCAGTCGTGGCGTTCCCGCAGTTTCTGTCCTTCCTGACAGGCGTCGTGGTCTATGGAATCCTGCTGATGCGCAGGAGTGTGCTCCTGCTCCTCATCACGATGTTCTCTGTCAGCGTGAGTCTCTGGCTGCTCGCCGTCGCGCGGAAGAAGCATGCACAGTATTATGAGAAACTGGCGCTCTCCGCGAAAAAGTCGGGCTATATCACGGCGCAGGCGACAGACAGCGCGGCGGGCAAGGATATCCGCATCTATCACCTGATGGACTGGTTTCTGGAAAAATATGACGAAGCGCTGCAGGAGATCGGCAGGGTTTACGGGATTATCCACGACTGGTATACGTTCCGCAACCTGTCGCACGCGCTGCTGCAGCTGCTCGTGGACGGCGCTGCATTCGGATTGCTGGCACACATGCTTGCAGTCGGAGAGATCACGGCGGCGGAGTTTGTGTTCTACATCGGTCTGGTGAGTGGATTTTCCCTTTACTTCGAAGAGATGCTGCGCCAGGTGATGAGTTTTAACAACACAAGTGCATCCATCAGTTATCTCAGGGAGTTTCTGGAGGTGGAGGACCGCTGGAACCGCGGTGAGGGCATCGGCGCGGCGCGGATGGAGCAGATCCGGAAGGATCCGGTGAAGCTGGAATTCCGGAATGTGTCATTTACATATCCGGGCAGTGGGCAGCCGACTCTGAAAAATATCAGTGTCGTGATCCGGCCGGGTGAAAAGATCGCGCTGATCGGTTTGAACGGTGCCGGAAAGACGACGCTGGTCAAACTGATGTGCGGATTTTACCATCCGACGGAGGGGGAGATCCTGCTCAATGATATTCCGATCGAACAGTTTAGCAGGGACGAATACTACAGTCTGGTGTCTGTGCTGTTTCAGGATTCCACGATGATGGCACTGTCGCTGGATGAAAACCTGACAGGACAGGATCCGGATGAGATCGACAGGAAACAGCTGGAGCAGGCATTGAAGCTCTCGAATTTTGAGTCCGTCTACGAAAGACTGACGGAAAAGGGGAGGACGCCGCTGGTCAGGGAGATCAACAAGACGGCGGCGGATTTCTCGGGCGGTGAAAAACAACGCCTGTTATTTGCAAGAACATTGTATCAAAATACGCCTCTGGTCATTCTCGACGAGCCGACAGCCGCACTGGATCCGATCGCGGAAAACGAGCTGTATCTGAATTACGGCAAGTCGATGGAGGGCAGGACGAGCATATATATTTCGCACCGCCTGTCGAGCACCCGGTTCTGCGACCGGATTCTGCTGCTCGAGCACGGGGAGATCATCGAGGAGGGAACGCACGAGAGCCTGCTTGCGGGCAGGACGCGCTATGCGGAGCTTTTTGAGATACAGAGCCAGTACTATAAGGAAGAGAGTGAGCGGAAACGCAGAAGTGAGCTGATGGATGACGCTTATGAGGCGAGGGCGGAGAGAAGAGGTGTGTTCGATGAGTAAAGACTGGAAAAAGATCGGTTCCCTGCTTGGGAATCTGGCAGAAAACCATAAGGATGTGCTGTTCAGCATGGTCGGGTTGTCCGTCGTGAAGGGAATCCGTCCATTTATATCCGTCATCCTGATGGGAATGCTGGTCGATGCGGCATATGCGGGGGTGGAATTCTCGGAAATGCTGCACGATATAACAGCCGGTGTAGGCGGTATCTTTCTGCTGGCGGCGGCTGACGGTGTACTGACCATGTTCTTTAACAGAAAGCTCGAGTACATGCAGGAGATCCAGGCTCGTCCGCTGAACCAGAAGAGCATGAAGATGGATTACGAGTATCTGGAGGACTCCGACGTCCACGAGATGCGCCAGAGGATCGAGCGCATGGGCGGCTGGAGTCTCACAGCGCGTGTGCTGAGTCAGATGCATAAAATACTGAACGCTACAGTTACGGTGGTCATGGCAGTGTTTGTGGCCGTTCCGATGTTTGTCCGCAGCAGCCATCCGCTGTCGGAGGGATTTGTAGGCTCGTGGCTGTTGTCGGTGCTGCTGGTCGCTGTCATACTGGCGCTGGTGTTTGTCGAGTTCAGACTGGGGATCTATCTCCATGAGAGGGAGGCCGACGCCAGGAAGGAGATGGCAGGCTGTGAGGCAAAAAATAAGTATTACTTGGATATCTTATCTGGTTGTGAGGAACAGAAAGATCTGAGGAGCTGCAGACAGCAGAGGCTGTATGAGCGGGAGTTTGAGGAGTCGGCGGCGGGGATCAAGACGGTTGTGGACAAAATGGCGCATTTTAATACCCTGAATATCTTTTCGCAGCGCACGATCGCGGCGTTGACGGGGTTTCTTGTCTATGCGTTTGCGGGGCTGCTCGCCTGTGCGGGCATGATCAGCGTCGGCGGTGTCGTCACGTATGCGGCGAGTATCCTCAAATTCACGGAGGGCATGGGACGGCTCGTGTATGTGCTGAGCTGGCTTGGCGGGAATGTGGCGTTTGCGGGAGATTATCTGGATTATATGGCGCTGCCGCAGCGCAAGCGCGAGGGCTGCATACCGCTGGAAAAGCGCAGGGACAACCGTTTCCTGGTGGAGTTTGACCATGTGTCCTTCCGGTATCCGGGCAGTGATGCCTATGTGATCCGGGATCTGAGCCTTAAGTTCGAGATCGGGGAGAAGATGGCGATCGTGGGCAAAAACGGTTCGGGAAAGACGACGTTCATCAAACTGCTCTGCCGCCTTTATGATCCGACAGAGGGCTGGATCCGGGTGAACGGCATCGATCTCCGCAAATATGATTATGCAGAGTACTGGGACCTGGTTGCGGTGGTGTTCCAGGATTTCCAGGTGTTTGCGTTTCCGCTTGGGGAGAATGTGGCGGCAGGATCTGACGTGGACAGCGCGCGCGCAGTCGATGCGCTGGACAGAGCCGGAGTGGGGGAGCGGTACCGCGCGCTGCCGGATGGACTGGATACCAGTGTTGGAAAGGAATTTGACGAAAACGGCGTGGCGTTCTCTGGCGGCGAGAAGCAGAAGATCGCGATCGCGCGCGCCATATACAAAGATGCTCCGTTTGTCATCATGGACGAGCCGACTGCCGCGCTCGACCCGGAGTCCGAGTGCGAGGTGTACGCCGGTTTTGACAGGATGGTCGGGAACAAGACATCGATCTATATCTCCCACCGCCTTGCCTCGTGCCGCTTCTGTGAGGATATCCTTGTATTTGACAAGGGGAAGGTGGTTCAGCGCGGCAGGCACGAGGAGCTGGAGCGGCAGGAAGGTCTGTACAGGGAACTGTGGGATGCACAGGCACAGTACTACATCTAGATAGGCCTTTTGGGCAATTGTTTTCAGCGGAAAGATGTGCTATACTTGAAGCAGTAAACTATGGTTTATACCATTCGCATAAATGACAACTTTTGTTCAAAGGGAGATAAATTATGAGCGGGGAACAGAATTATGATGAAGCCGTCAAGGCAATAAAAACGGCAATATTACAAAGCCAATATGACGCTGCAAGAGCCGTGAACGAGAAACAGCTGATGCTCTATTACGGCATTGGCAAATACATATCCTTAAATTCCCGGAACGGATTCTGGGGTAAAGGCGCGATTGACTTTATCAGTGAACAATTGGATAAAGAGATGCCTGGGCTTCGGGGATTTACATCTCGAAATCTTCGGTATATGCGGACATTTTATGAAGAATGGAAAATGCTGGATTTTATTGGACAATCCGAAAAGAATGTTGAAGAAAAAACTGCAATTCAGTTAATTTGGAACTTGCAAGTTCCAAATTGCCAGGATTTTCCGATAGACGCATTTCTGCATATAGGGTTCACTCATCACAGAGTGATACTTGGAAAAATAAAAAATTTGGAAGAACGTCTTTTTTATATCAGGCGGTGTGCCAATGAGCATTTTACTGTGGAAGCATTGAAAAGTAGTCTTACCGCAGATGATTACCATCATCAGGGGAATTTGTCAAACAACTTTGCGCGGACACTTCCCGCAGGGCAGCAGGCACTAAAAGCTATAGGAGTATTCAAAGATGAATATTTGCTTGACTATATCAATGTGGAGGAGTTGAATGTCAGGGAAAAAGCTGATATTGATGAAAAGGTCGTGGAAAATGCTATTATTCATAATGTAAAGAATTTCATTCTGACTTTCGGAAAAGACTTTGCATTTATTCGCAACCAGTATCACCTGGATGCCTTTGGTGCGGAAAGCCCTGCCGGATATTGAAGATTTGAAGAAACTGCTTGACGAAAACGATGAATAAAGCCTGTGGAGGAAGTCAGGGCGGCGGCAGAACGGGAAATTCAGTTTGATGAAGATTTCCCAGAAATGTCGCCTGCAATGTACAAAGCATTCAGATGTCCCATAGCGCAGCGTAATAGGAAAAAGAAGGCATAGAAGTCGCTACTTCTCCGGGTACATCCACCCTGTGTAGTCCATGATCGCCATTTTTTCCTGATTGGCCTTGGTCTGGAGCGTCTCGTTGCGGTAGTCCCTGGGCGTGATCTGCATGGCTTCCATGAAGTGCCGGTTGAAGCTGGACACGGAGCGGAAGCCGACCATCTCAGAGATGTCAAGGATCGAGTGCTCCGTGCTGCGCAGCAGGTTGCACGCCTTGGTGATGCGCGTGTGGTTCAGGAAATCGAGCGGGCTGGTACCGATGATCGAGTGGAAGAGCCGTCTGAAATGCGTCGGGCTCAGACAGCAGATGTCAGCGAGATAATTCATGTCAAACTGTTCGGCATAATGGTCTTCTATGTAGTCCAGAACCGGCGAGAGTACCATGGCATTCTCGGGAGGCCGGCTCGTGAGCGTGGCCTCGAGGCCGCCCTTGCTCTGGATCCGGTCGAGCTGGATGCACAGCGACAACAGGAGCCCCATGGCGCTCTCCTGGTACTGGGGCTGCTGGTCTTCGATCTCGCGTATGATCATCGCCGTGAGATCGTAGATATAGGGATACTCCTCGCGGCTCAGAATGTGCCTGTATTCCTTGTAAGCGCTCAGCGACAGGTCAAACCCGCGGATCTGGGGCGCCATATTCTTGAACAGCTCCTGTGTGTTCAAAAACAGATATGACCAATGGCTCTGGGTGTCCGGGGAGCTGTATGTCGTGTGGGGGATATTGCGCGGGATACAGGTGATGTCCCCCTCTTTGAAAAAGAGCCTTTCCTTTCCGTTAAATTCCATCCTAAATTCCGCATTGAATTATAACGAGGAGGGGACCGGGACTTTCATATTAAACGCTTTGAAAATCGCCTTAT
>VSNO01000157.1 GCA_009774375.1 Lachnospiraceae bacterium | reverse complement strand
CTAAAATATTTTTAGAAAATGTTTCACGTGAAACATTTTCTATTTTCATGTACACAGGCATCACTCATGTACTCGGACCACACCATTTCTGATACAAAATATTGCCGCCTGTGTTCTGTCGGTACAGTCAATCTTTTGAAAGACACTTGACAGATGATTTTTCACAGTGCGTTCTGTAATAGAAAGGATCGACGCTATATCTTTATTAAAATGGCCGAGCGCAGCCAGCTTCAAAACCTCAAGCTCTCTGTTTGTCAATGAATCGATCTTTTCCTGATCCAAATCTCTTGCGATCAGCTTTGAATTTAACAGCGGGATCAGACTGGGCTGAATAAACCGCTCTCCCTCATAGACAAAACGGATAGCCCTTATCAATTCTTTTGAACTGGAATCCTTTAAAATATAACCATCAACGCCCAGGTCAAGCACCTTCATCAGATATTCGATCTCATTATGTACTGTCAATATCAAAATTTTAGGACGGTACTTCCTGCGGTTTAACTCTTTCAGCGTCCCTATACCATCTGCCTCCGGCATATTGATATCCAACAGGATGACATCCGGTTTTGCACTTCGAATCTTATGTATACATTCCAAACCATCCCCTGCTTCGTCGACGACCCTGATCTCCTCATCATACTCGATCAGCCTGGTCAGACCTTCGCGAACCATCTTGTGATCATCTACAACCATAACACGTATCATTTATATTCCCCTCTTTCCATCGGAATCTCAATCTCGATCAATGTACCTGTAAGATCAGAAACAATGATCATCTTTCCCGAAACCGCATCCACTCTCTCACTCATAAACTGCAGTCCAAAATGATTCTTACCGGCATCCTTCCCATGATTCATTCCGACCCCGTTATCCCGGATGCAGACTTTGATAAATGTTCCATGATCTTTTACAGAAACCTCAATACGATCCGCACCAGAATGCTTGATAATATTCTGACAACCCTCACACACAACCCGATATATGGATATCGCTGTTATTTCATCCGACGTCTCCACTGCATCAATATCAAAATGGATCCTTAATCTGGGATCTTCACTCAACATCCGGTCTCTCAACCGATCGAACAGAGCCTGCCAGCCAATATCACTCAATATCATAGGACGAAGATTGTAAATCGTATCACGCATATCATTGATCATGGACTTGACATGCTTGCGCGCAACCGCTGTCTCCAATCTGGCAAGTGTCACATCCTGTTCCATGTACAATAAAATTAGCTCCAGCTGCTGTGACAGACATACCATATCCTGAACCGTAGTATCGTGAAGTTCCTCAGCGATCCGTTTCCGCTCAGCCTCCTTTAACAGTAACACCTCTTTTTTATCCATTGGTTTCTTCCTTTCCATATCTGATCGAGCGGAAATGTCCTTCTCCGCTGCTCACCGCATGATCCGTGCACTCGCCTGAACAGCACATTCTCCCCGCACGGATCAGCACATAAAAAACAGCATTTTATATTTTCAGTTCAAGTTCAAATTCAAACAGCACAAATAACGTGACATGATATCATATAAATACATAAGATCGGGTAGGGAAGACTTCTATAGCGATCGCTGTAAGGATAGGACATTGCATATGTATTCAGACGTGTCAAATTCAGGTTATTTATATATCTATTTTATACAGGGATGTCTATAGGCATCCCTGTCATATCAAAGCGGCTCTTTGGAGGGGAGCCCAGCCTTTCTTGGGTATTTTTTCGGTGTAGATCTGACCTTTTTAACCTGGAACAGATTTCTGTAAATATCAGAGTTGGGTAAAAGAAATTCTTTTTGATCACAAATATCTCCGCCAAGAAGTTTGATCGCTTGCTGTGCAGTCTGCATCTCCTCAGAGATTTTTTCTGATTTGTACGAGATAAAAGATCCTCCGATCTTCACATAGGGAAGACAGTATTCTGACAAGGTAGACAGGTTCGCAACTGCCCGCGACACACACAGATCAAACTGCTCCCGCAGTAAGCCGGGCTTAGCGAAATCCTCGGCTCTGCCATGTACCGCCTCAACATCATTCAACCCCAGCTGCCCGATCACCTCATTCAGAAATCTGACCCTCTTTCCCAAAGAATCCAGAAGCGTGATCCTTAAATTTGGAAAAGCGATCTTTAAAGGAATCCCCGGAAAACCTGCCCCTGTCCCGACATCGATCACAGACAGATCCCCCGAACAATCTAACGCCTTGCACAGTGACATGCTGTCAATAAAATGTTTCGTACATACATCATTCCATTCTGTGATCGCGGTCAGATTCATAAAACGGTTCCACTCGATCAATAATTCATAATACTGTATCAACTGGTCGATCTGGTGGTCGTCCAGTCTCATCCCCAGTTCATTTATACTATCATTTAATAGTACTAAATCATATTTTTTCAAATCCATACTGTTCTCTCTCTTATCCAATCTGCAACTTCTATTTATTACCGCCCGTCAATATTGTGGGATTTTTAACTTTTGCTTTCCTGTACATGATAATCGAACTGACAACATCCAGGCAAAAGACAAACTGCAAAACGCAATAAACGACCATTTCTGTCTTTCCCAGAATACCCTCCTCGTGACATCGCATCACAGCAGATACTCCGACCAGTCCGCTCAAAAAAATGGATGCACAATCTAAGATCACGAAAACGATAGAAATCCCAAATGTAAATATCGTCAACAGACATGCAAGTCCAGCCACAAAAATAAATACATAAGCGGGTATCTGTGCAATTTTTATAACCATGTTAATGCTCGCCACCTTGACTGCTTCTGTCTTTTTCATTAAATGTTTTACATTTAATACGATCACACTGATCAGCGCGATCACCCATAAAATAAAAAGATACAGGATGCCCAGATAAAAATTGTCATGAAAAACATATTTCATGATATGATGGCTAAAAAGACTGCAGATCAATAATACCATATAATAGGGAAAAAAGATGGTAAAAACATATGGCAGCATTTTTTTCATTTCATCAACCTCCTGTTATCGAATCACAGTGAGATCCACTGCTGTCTATGACAGCCGCAAAATGTTCCAGATAAACCAGCAGCACCGAGATATCCGCCGGTGAAACCCCGCTGATGCGCGAAGCCTGCCCAACCGAAACCGGCTTGAACTTCTGAAGCTTCTGCCTCGCCTCAAGTCTCAGATTTCTGATATCCTCATAATCAATGTCAGCAGGAATCTTCTTTTTTTCAATCTTTTTGAACTGCTCCACCTGTTTTAACTGGCGTTTGATATATCCGTCATATTTAATGTTAATATTGATCTGTTCAATGACATCATCAGACAACTTTGGTCTGTCCTGATCGATCTCTGCAACCAGCTCATAGGAAAGCTCCGGTCTGCTGATCAGCTCCGCAAGTGTCGCCGCTGTCTTCAACCCGCTGCTTCCCCTGCTTTCCAGAAATTCCTTCATTTCCCTGTTGGCGCCGACTCTCACATTCTGCAGACGCTCTATCTCAGACGCGATCAGCCTCTCCTTCTCACACACATATTCATACTGTTCCTTCGTGACCAGCCCCGCCTCATAGCCGATCTTTCGAAGCCGCAGATCAGCGTTGTCTTGACGGAGCAAAAGCCTGTACTCCGCACGCGAAGTCATCATCCGGTACGGCTCAGGATTTTCCTTTGTGACAAGATCATCGATCAGGACGCCGATATACGCCTGTGAGCGGTCAAGCACGATCTGTTCCTTTCCCCTGATAAAGAGCCCGGCATTCATGCCAGCGATCAGCCCCTGTGCCGCCGCCTCCTCATACCCGCTGCTCCCGTTAAACTGACCGGCGCTGAACAGACCCTGTATTTTTCTAAACTCGAGCGTCGGATACAACTGATCCGACCGGATACAGTCATACTCGATCGCGTAGGCATTTTTAACTATCTTACAATTTTCCAGTCCGGGAACTGTCCGGTACATCGCAAGCTGCACATCTTCCGGCAGGGAAGAACTCATACCGCCGACATACATCTCATTGGTGTGCAGTCCTTCCGGTTCTATAAAAACCTGATGCCGTTCCTTATCTGCAAATTTCACGACCTTGTCCTCGATCGAAGGACAATACCGGGGTCCTGTGCCCTCGATGATGCCGGCATAGATCGGTGAACGGTCAAGATTTGCACGTATAATATCGTGCGTACGTTCATTGGTATAAGTCAGCCAGCATGAGACCTGATCGATCTGTACCTCCTCCGGATCCGTGGAAAAAGAAAACGGCACGACCCGTTCATCTCCAAGCTGTTCTTCCATTTTTCCAAAATCGATCGAGCGCCTGTCCATTCGCGCCGGCGTACCCGTCTTAAACCTCTGCATCTCCACACCGAGCGATTCCAGACTGTCTGTCAGATAATTCGCAGCCTGCAGGCCATTTGGTCCTGTATGTGTGATCGCCTCACCGCACAGACAGCGGGCTTTCAGATACGTTCCTGTGCAGAGGATCACCGCTTTCGCCTCATAGACAGCTCCGGTAAAGGTTTGAACCCCGGTTATCCTCTTCTGATACAACCCCTCCGCTTTTGCCTGATCCTCCGCCAGCAGTCCGACCACCTCCGCCTGTTTGATCGTCAGATGTTCCTGGTTCTCGAGGACTTTTCGCATTTCGCGGGAATACTCCGCCTTGTCAGCCTGAGCTCGGAGGGAGTGGACAGCCGGACCTTTTGAGACATTCAGCATCTTGGACTGAATGAATGTCTTATCGATATTTTTTCCCATCTCGCCGCCGAGCGCATCGAGCTCCCGCACCAGATGTCCCTTTGATGATCCGCCGATATTCGGATTGCAGGGCATCAGCGCCACGCTGTCCACGCTCACCGTAAAGATCACTGTCTCCAGACCCATCCGCGCGCAGGCAAGCGCAGCCTCGCATCCCGCATGCCCTGCGCCGACAACGCACACATCCACCTTTTCCCTTATTCCAGCCATACAGCTCCTTCTTTCAATCTATGCTTTCTGAAAATATAATCCCACACTCTGATGATTCATATATTCTATCATATTTTCTGGTCAGACACAAGTTTTAAACCTGACCTCTATTTCGAACTCTATTTCCCCATACAAAACTTCGAAAAGATCTCATTGACAAGATCCTCCCCAACTTCCTCCCCGATGATCCTTCCCAGAGCGGCATATGCACTCATCAGATCGATAGAATAAAAATCCTCCGGCATCTGGTCATCCAGGCTCCTCAGCACCAGTTCCATACTTTCAGACGCCTCCGCCAATGCCTGTTTATGCCGCTGATTTGTGATATAGATCTCATCATTGACCGCTATATCACCACCAAAAAATAATTGTCTGACCGTTCGCTCAAACACGTCAATACCTGTATTCTCCTTTGTGGAAGTCTTTATGACTGACAGATGTGCCAGCTCATTACTGTCAGCATTTGATGACACATCTGTCAGTTTTCTCACGATCTCATCCTCGCTGACCACCTGCTCCAGATCCGTCTTGTTCAGCAGCACGATCACTTTCTTATCCGCGATCAGCTCCATGATCTCCTCATCATTCTCATCCAGCGCACATGATGCATCCACTACATATACGATCAGGTCCGCATCCTTTGCATATTTTCTCGCTTTCTCCACGCCGATCTTCTCAACCGCATCATCGGTACTGCGGATCCCTGCCGTATCGATGATGTTCAGTCCCACACCGTGCAGTTTGATGGATTCTTCCAATACATCCCGCGTCGTTCCGGCGACACTCGTGACGATCGCCCTCTCCTCACCGACGAGCAGATTCAGTAAAGATGATTTTCCGGCATTTGGCTTGCCGACAATGACGGTATCGATCCCATCCCTGAGCATCTTCCCATTGTCGGAACTGGCGATCAGCCTGCCCAGCTCTGACTGGATCTTCTCTGTTTTTTCCCTGAGCCTTTCTGTGTACCCGTCGAGACTGATGTGCTCCGGATCGTCAAGCGCCGACTCGATAAAAGCGATCTCATGCAGAATATCCCCGCGCAGGGAACGCACTTTGTCAGAAACCGCACCGCTTAACTGTTTCACAGAAGATCTCAGGGCAAATTCATTTTTGGAGTGAATGATATCCATGACAGCCTCTGCCTTTGACAGATCGATCCTGCCATTCAGAAAAGCCCTCTTCGTAAACTCACCCGGTTCAGCAAGTCTGCATCCGTTCCTGAGAACCACTTCCAGGATCTGATTCATCACAAGGATCCCGCCATGACAGTCGATCTCAACCACGTCCTCCTTCGTATACGTATTCGGAGCACGCATCACTGCGACCATCACTTCATCGACCAGCAGATCACCATCATATATATATCCATAATGGATCGTGTGGCTCCTGACACTGGAAAGCCGCTTCCGGTTCTGTTTCGAACGGTACACCCGGTCGGCGATCTCCACTGCATCCCCGCCGCTCATCCTGATGATGCCGATTCCCGAATCACTGACAGCTGTGGCAATCGCTGCTATGGTATCTGACTTCATTTTTATTCCTCCTCTGGAAGCCCGTGTACAATCGAGTAGGGGAATGACCTCTTCCCTACTCGCGCGCCGGGCGTCCGTCAGCGCATGCTGACAATCTTCCTCTGGACGCCCGTGTGCACAAAAAGATGAACCTTGATCTCTCAAGGTTCATTCTATCATGATCTGCTACTCCTGTTCAACCGTCCCGGCACTGGATACTGCGTGATTTCCGTCCCTGTTATGATCTTTGTTACTTTTGCCATAACCCTTACCGTAATTCCTGTTATAACCTCTGTTTCCGCGATAACCTCTGTTGTCATTATAACTGCTGTCCTTCTTCGGGGTCACCACCACGCGGCGGAACGGCTCGTCGCCCTCACTGTGTGTCGTCACGTATTTGTCATTCTGCAGTGCGGAGTGGATGATCCTTCTCTCATATGGATTCATCGGCTCCAGAGATACCGGCCTTCTCGTCCTCTTTACCTTGTAGGCGATATTCTTTGCCAGGTTTTCCAGTGTTTCCCTGCGTCTCTGCCGGTAATTTTCCGTGTCCACCTTCACCCGGATATACTCAGCCGTCCCCTTATTGACGACCAGGGAGATCAAGTACTGCAGCGAGTCAAGTGTCTGTCCCCTCTTTCCGATCAGCACACCCATCTCGTCACCGCTGAGATCCACCTCCAGCGTTTTCTGGGAATCATCATATTTTGCCTCGATCTCCACCTGGATCCCCATGGCAGCAAACACATCGCACAGAAATTTTTTTGACACAGCCTCGACATCGATATCAACGATACCTGCGGGCGTCTCCGGCGCACTCTCCCCGACCGGCTCATCGGCAAGCTTCACAGGTTCGATCACTTCCTCATGTACTTCCTCTTTTACCCTTGCCCTGATGACAGCCGGCTTCGCTCCCATTCCGAGAAAACCTGCTTTCCCCTCCTCGACCACTTCGTAGTCAAGCTTATCACTCGGTATCGAAAAATGTCTGCACGCATCTGTAATGGCATCACTCTTGGTCCTACCTTTAAATTCCATGTACTCCATTTTAATTTCCCCCATAAAATATAAACATATCCCTATTTCTTTTCGTTGTACTGTTTTACCATGTTTGCTTTCGCCGCAAGGCTTCCCGGCTTTGCATTTTTGTTATAGTATTCCGTAGATCTTCTGACGTCCTCAGCCTTCTCCTCATCCGTCTTTGCAGGCCTCTTTGATGCAGTACTCTGATAAGCTGTCTTTGATGTGATGTTTTTCGTATTTGTCCTGGCAGCCGCCTGGAGCTTCGCCGGATCGATCCCCTGCTTCTTCAATTTCTCTTTATATATCTCTGCATTCTTCTCAAGCTCCGCGTCGATATCCATCCTGTCGATATGCTTGTTGATCGCAACCTGCTGGATACTCCTGACCACGGCACCGATCACCCAGTACAGACCCATACCGGCGGGAAGCGTGAGACAGAACCACGCTGACATGATCGGCATCAGCGTATTCATCATCTTCATGGACTGCTGCATCGCCTCTGCCGTGTCGTTGGCGGGCTGTTTCTTCTTATTGTCGTCGTTTGTCGCCGCCTGCGGCATCAGTTTATAATTCAGCCACTGTGTGACTGCCGCAAGAACGGGGATCGCGATCGCGCCTGCCAGAAGCAGATAATTTCCTGCCGCAAAAGCCGTCTTCATCGTATCCATCGGAGAGTTGCCGATATTCAGTCCCAGGAAATTATTGTATACATCCAGCAATCCCTTCTCAGCACTGTTCGACAGGATCAGACTGCCATTATAAGTCAGCTCTGCGAGACCAAACTTCTCGGAAAGAGCAGCCATATCGAGTGTCGACGTCTTGTTCAGGGTATCGATGATCGCATTTCTCGTATTTCCGGCAATGTCAAAATTTTTCGCAAAATAGACCGCGGAGGACAAAGCCTTTACTTCCTCCACACCGTTCGGTGCCTGCATGATCTTGTCCGCAAGGACGCCAAAAGCCTCACCGATCTTGGTCACATATGCCGGCATAGCATAGATGACGCGATAGAGCGCGAAAAGGATCGGCATCTGGATCAATAACTGGACACAGCTGCCTGAAGGAGACACGCCGTATTTCGCATAGACCGCCTTCGTCTCCTGATTCATGGCAAGCATGGACGCCTGATCCTGCTTGCCCTTATATTTAGCCTGTATCGCCTGTATCTCAGGATTCATCCTCGCTGAAAGCTTTGAAAACTTCTGCTGCTTGATGGTAAGCGGCATCAAAAGTAAATAAATGACAATAGTAAATAAAATAATAGATAAACCGATATTTGGAATGCCAATCAAATTCAGAAACTCGAAAATGCCATTCATGATTAAGCCTAAGAGCTTAACAATGTACTTAAATATCGGAGTTGAATTTTGCGTTAACAGCATGAAATCCATTTTACTCCTCCTGATCAATCAAAACCGATAAAAGGTTTTCAATTTCTTTCTCAATTTCATTTCTTTCTTATCAATACGATTATTAATAGAAGGAACAGGATCGTATCCCCCTTTTGAAAAAGGGTTGCAGCGGAGTATCCTCCATATGCTGAGCATCCCGCCCTTCAAGGCACCATACTGTCTGACCGCCTCGAGTCCATACTGGGAACATGAGGGAAAATACGGACATTTCGTCGATTTTAACGGTGAAAGGTACTTCTGGTAAATTAATATCAGTCCGATCAAAAGCTTTTTCATAAAAACACCTGCTTATACCAATATATTTTTATGGAGCCTTGACACATGCAGCAGCGCACTCTCGATCTCCGCGTATTTCGCATCCTTCGCATTGACCCTCGCAACGACCACGAGGTCATACCCACTGCGAAACAAGTCCTCATGGAGCCGATAACTCTCCCTGATCAATCTGCTGACACGATGTCTGACCACACTGTTCCCTACTTTTTTGCTAACTGAAATCCCAAGTCTGTTCTTATCTGATCCATTTTCTGATACATACATCACCAGATATCTGTTGGCATAACTTTTTCTGTGATTATAAACATTCTTAAAATCCCTGTTGCTCTTCAATGATTCCGAAAATCTCATCTCAATCCTCGTTCACTTTACGCGTCCGCGCGTGACCGGGCAGAGGAATGACCTGCCCGTGTACATAGAAAAAAAGGCCACATAATGTGACCTGTAAATTATGCGGATAATCTCTTTCTTCCTTTGGCACGTCTTGCCGCTAAAACTTTCCTTCCGCCCGGTGTGCTCATTCTGGCCCTGAAACCATGCACTTTGCTTCTCTGTCTTTTCTTTGGCTGATATGTCATCTTCATATTCCAAACACCTCCTTCTCAATTCACCTCTTCAAAAACACCGCAGGATTTACCACTAAAACCCTCTGACCGACATTTGAACAAACTGCCAGATTACTTCATGATATACAGTCATGCAGTGCGATCGATCCCGCTGTGTGCAACACAGGCAGTATCAATCCCAAGTATCAGAAAATATCATGATGATTATATACCATAAAAATATTGAAGTCAAGAAAAATAATGTAAATTTGTCCATATTTAGTTACTATTCACAGCCGATTTTGATAACCAAACGATATTCTATATAGCGCATCCTGTAAGGTGCGCTATAAATTT
>VSNO01000156.1 GCA_009774375.1 Lachnospiraceae bacterium | reverse complement strand
TTTCTTAATGCATTCAGCAGACCGCAGACACGGCAAAAAGGAGTAAGATATGAAAGCAAATTAAAACAATCAAACTTTACCGCCGTTTGGCATCAAGGACAAAATCGGGTATATGCTCGGCGATTTTGGAAATGACTTCACCTTTCTTTTCGCGCAGATGTATCTGATGGTATTCTGCACAGACGTGCTCGGCATCGGCGCCGGCGTGGTCGGCGTGCTCCTGATGACCGCCCGCATTGTCGACGCGTTCACGGACACGGCGATGGGGCGCATCTGCGATATCGCGAAACCGACCAAAGACGGCAGGTTCCGCGTGTGGATCAAGCGCATGGCAGTCCCGATGGGACTCAGCAGCATGCTCATCTACATGTTCTGGGTGCGCGACTTTCCGCTCACGCTCCGGATCGTATGGGTTTTCGTGACCTACATCCTGTGGGGAAGCTTTTTCTACACAGCCTGCAACATTCCTTACGGCAGCATGGCATCCGTGATCACCAATGATTCCAGGGAGCGCTCATCTCTGTCCGTATTCCGCACGATCGGCGCAGTGCTTGCAGGCATGTCGATCGGAATGATCACGCCGCAGCTCGTATACAGGGCAAACGAGGCAGGCCAGCAGGTCATCATCCCCGAGCGCGTGACACTGGTCGCCGTGATCTATGGCATCTTTGCGATGGTATTTTATCTGGGCTGCTACAAGCTGACCACGGAACGCGTGACACTCCCGCAGCAGAAAAATGACAAAAAATCCAACGCCGGGATCAGAAAGACCTTGAAAGAGCTTGTGAGCTGCGGCCCGCTCCTGGTCATCATCGGGATCGCGCTGTTACTGCTGATCGGAAGCCTGCTGACCAGCACAATGAACACCTACCTGTACAAAGACTACTTTAACAATACGTCCGTGATGGCGCTTGCCAGCCTGACCTCGACAGTGGCGATGCTGCTGATGGCTCCCGTCGCGTCAAAGCTTGCGGGAAGATTCGGCAAAAAGGAAGTGTGCTCTGTCGGAACACTGATCTCCACAGTCATCTTCCTCGCCTTATGGCTGCTGCGCGTGCAGTCGCCCATGGCCTTTATCGCGATGCTCTTCGTGAGCAATCTGGGCATGGGACTGATGAGCATGCTCACATGGGCATTTATCGGCGACGTCATCGACTATCAGGAAGTGCGGACAGGCATGCGCAGCGACGGCACGGTATATGCGATCTATTCCTTCTCCAGAAAACTCGCGCAGGCGGCAGCCGGCGGTCTGGGAGGATTCGTGCTGGTGGCGATCGGCTATGTCAGCTCGGCGCAGGGCATCGAACAGACTCAGAGTGTAAAGGACGGTATCTACAACTGCTCCACACTCCTGCCGGGCATCTGCTATCTGGTCGTATTCCTGCTTCTGACCTTTGTCTATCCGCTGAACAAAAAACGTGTCGATGAGAATGCAAAGCTGCTGGAGGAGAGACGGCAGGGAAACGGAGGAAATAAATGATATACGAGAAACTGACAGAACAGGACAGGCTGTGGACTGACACCGTGATGAACAAAATAACAGAAAAACTTGCGGCAGTGCGGGAGCGCTCTGCGAACAAGATCCCCTCGGAAGCCATAGACGGCGTGCACGATGACAAAGCCTCCTGCGAAGGACCATCCGGCATGACCCGGACCTTCTGGACAAACGGCTTCTGGGCCGGCATGATGTGGCTGCTGTATCAGGAAACGAATGACGAGCGCTATGCCGAGATCGCGCGGTACACGGAGACCGTCCTTGACAAATATCTTCTGGAGATCGAGAGCCATGACATCGGCTATCTGTGGCTGCCAAGCTTCGTGCTCGACTACAGGCTGACCGGCAGCAAGGAGGCGATGGAGAGCGGCCTCACAGCCGCTAAATGGCTGGCCGGGCGCTATAACCCCGCCGGCGGCTTTATCCGCGCATGGGGCAGCGGCAACGAGGCGCTTCCCCTGGTCAAGGACGCCCCGCCCATCCATATCGCCGGGGCGACCATCATCGACTGTATGCTCAACCTGCCGCTGCTGTACTGGGCTTCGGAGGTATCCAAAGACCCGCGCTTCAAGCTCATCGCGATGCGCCATGCCGACACGACGATGAACTATTTTGTCCGCCCGAACGGCAGCGTGATCCACATCGTCGAGTTTAACCCGGAAAACGGCGTCTACGTCAGTGACCATGGCGGACAGGGATACGGCAAAGGTTCCTCATGGACACGCGGACAGGCGTGGGGACTCTACGGCTTCACCGCGAGCTACAGACACACCGGAGAGAAACGATATCTGGAGACGGCCAAGAAGATCGCGGCAAACTTTATGGCAAACATTCCCGAAAACGGCCTGATCCCCTCGGATTTCGACCAGCCCGCCGAACCGCATGTACAGGACGACATCGGAGCCTGCGCGGCGGCGTGCGGACTCATCGAGCTGGCAGGCCAGGTTCCCGGGGATCAGAAAATCCCGTATCTCAATGCCGCCGTCAAAATGCTGCGGGCGATCGACGCGCAGAGTGCGGACTGGAGCGCTGACACCGACGGCATCACCCAGAACGGGACGACAGGATACCACCTGCCCGGCAGAAACAAGAACTACGTCTATGCGGATTACTTCTATATAGAAGCCGTGATGAAACTGCAGGACAAGGGCGTGTTTGTTAACTTGCCAGCATTGCCGCTTTGGAATATAACATCTGAATCAGACCCAGAACTTTATCTGATGATAAGATTTCCTTAATCGCAGTCTCAAAGGAATTTTTGTCCTTGCATGTATACGACGGTACAAACGTTTCACAGTCCTCCTCATAACTACTGTTCACAGTGATCGCTACCGGATACTCTGTTTCAGGGTTCGAATACATGATCAAAATCGTTTTTTCATAATTGTCAAGCGCCTGTACCACAACGTTAAATACCGTAGCAACCTTATATTCAATTTCCTGTGAGTTTACCTTGATAAAAACAGGTTTTCCATAAACTATAAAGTTCGTCTTTTCTCCCAGCAATGCAATCTGTTCTTTCAATATGGTGTCCGGCATGTCCTTTGTGCTCTTCTCCAAATCCTTAACATTTTTAAATCCCCATAAATCCCTTTCCATGATATTACCTCCCTACAAGATCTCAAATTTTATCGGTAAATGATCTGAATAACCAGACTTGTCTATCACATCATTCCTTATAAACTTATAACTTGCCGTTCCTTCCACGATCTCAAAATAATCCCAATTAAATCTGTCTATAAAATACGGTCTGATCAAAATCTCATCAAACGAGTACCAGAATATCGATTTATCCTGTTGATCACTGTTGTTATAATATGTTCCCTGAACATTTCTGTTATCTCCCATCAATTTCCATGTCGGATTAAAATAAAACCGTTTTTGCTCACCACCAACCTTTCTAAAAACCTTCTTTGCCTTTGAGATGGACATTGTTGCATTAAAACCATGTACACTCGATATTCCTTGAGAATACGGCTGCAAATTAAAATCTCCGACAATAATACTCTTATAGTCCGTTTTTTGAAAAATATCCTCTTCCATTTTTCGCAACACATGGCTGATATTGATTGCACGCATATCACGTGCACATTCTTCCAGACGAAGCGGACTTGGAAAATGAACTACATGCAGCAGAAAAACTTCTTCCCCCTCAAATATTTATATGTGGCAAAGTTTTTGTCCTCTCTGTGGACTGAAATATGTACATTTGATCTTGTTAATACCTTTATATCTGCTTCCGGACATATCTCTGAAACTTGCCAATCCTGCGATTGTAACTTTAATGAATGAATAATCCCTTGTACATCCAGGTTTTCCGTTTCGACGATCGCCACAATATCTGCCTCATTCTCAACGATCATCTGCAAAAGTGGTCCTATTAGATTCTTTTTATATACATTCCAAAATAAATACTTTATATTGACACCGCCAATCTATCTATGTAATCATACTCTTTAATTTTATAATATCATCATTCCACCGCAGATTCAAGTTTAACCCCAACTGAACACAAATGCTATAGAAATACCCCCATGATTATGCTATAATCAGGCATAAAGGAATTCATATACATTCTCTACCGAAAGGAGTCATAATTCTCATGGAAACGATCAACGACACACTGACGATCCCGCTGAACCACGCACGCTTTCATCTGGGCGATGCACCCGATGCATGGCAGGCGTGGAGCGGAGACGACGACTGGGAGCCTGTATCGCTCCCCCACGACTGGTCCGTACATATGCCCTTCTCAAAGGAGTATTCCAGCGGCACCGGGTATCTTGCGGGCGGCATCAGCTGGTACCGCATCCACATTGCACCCGATGCGGCATGGCAGGGGAAGCAAATCCGCATCCATTTTGACAGTATCTACAAGAACAGCCGCGTCTGGTGCAACTCCGCCTACCTCGGCGAGCGTCCAAACGGCTACATCTCCTTCGAATATAATGTGTCCGACTGCTTCCGCTTTGATGCCGACAATGTCATCAGCGTGTACGTCGACAGGCGCGAGCTATCCGACTCGCGCTGGTTCACAGGCTCCGGCATCACGGGAAAAGTCACGCTCACCATATCCGAAAACATCTATCCCACCGACAACGGCATCTTCTTCCACACGCCGAGAGTCGACGATAACAGCGCCGACTACGAGATCGTCAATGAACTGGTCAACGCGACAGACAAGAACAGCCTGGTCACTGTCACCAATGTCATCTTTGACAACGCCGGAAAGCTGGTGGGCGAGGCCGTATCGCAGACAACCATCATGGCGCACGCCTCCATACAGGTCACCAATACCGGAACCATACAGACACCCAGGCTCTGGTCGCCGGAAAGTCCAGATCTGTACACTGTGAAAACATATATCTCCTACCAGAAATCGTATCAGGTCCATGAGATGAAGGTCGGTATCCGCAGCTTTCGCTTTCACCCTGACAGGGGCTTTTTTCTCAACGGGAAACCGTACAAGTTCAAGGGCGTCTGCCTGCATCACGACGCAGGCTGCCTTGGCGCCGCCGTTCCCTACGAGGTATGGTGCCGCAGACTCATCCTGCTCAGGAAAATGGGCTGCAACGCGATCCGCATGAGCCACAATCCGCACATGCCCGAGCTGTACACGCTGTGCGACGTCCTCGGCTTCCTCGTGATGGACGAGGCGTTTGACGAGTGGGAGGGGCCAAAGAACAAATGGTGGCAGGGACACAATGTCTATCCCCCGAAAAATCAGGGCTACTACACCGATTTCCCCGTCTGGCACGAGCGCGATCTCACCGACATGATCCTGCGCGACCGCAACCACCCGAGCGTGATCCTGTGGAGCATCGGAAACGAGATCGACTATCCCAACGATCCCTACTGTCATCCGAGCTTTATAACTATGCCAGGCAACTGCGTTACCGGCAACAACGACGCCAACAAACCGGAGGCGGAGCGCATGTACAATCCCGCGCGCCCCAACGCCGAGCGCCTCGCTGTGCTGGCAAAGCATCTGTGCGGCATTGTAAAAGCAGTGGACACCACGCATCCGGTAACGCTTGCCGCCGCCTTCCCCGAGCTCTCCGCAAAGCTTGGCTTTATCGACGCCGTCGACGTCGCCGGGTACAATTACCGGGAAAACCTGTACGCAGAGCACCACCAGGCATTTCCTGACAAGCCGTTCCTCGGCAGCGAGAACGGCCACCGACTCCAGGACTGGCGCGCAGTGACCGACAACGACTACATCTCCGGACAGTTTTTGTGGACAGGCATCGACTATCTCGGCGAGGCGCACGGCTGGCCGATCCACGGCTCGAGCGCAGGACTGCTCACGCTCGCGGGATTTGAAAAACCGGGTTACTACCGCAGGCAGAGTTTCTGGTCAGTCGAACCCATGATCCATCTGACGACCATACGAAAAACGGACAACTGTGTCACTCCATGGGGCGAAACCGCAGCTGACGCTTACGCCTGCGAGTTTGCACCGTCAGCCGAAAGCTGGAATTACTGTGCCGGAGAGATGGTCACAGTCAAATGTTACACGAACCTAAGATCCATCGAGCTCCTGCTGAACAACAAGCGTCTCGGCACTTTTGAGAAAGACCCTGACAAGGACTGCATTCTCACAACCGTCCGGTTTGAGCCAGGAACCCTGACAGCACGGAGTCCGGAAAATGACACAACTGTCAGTCACAGCCTGTACACGGCCATGGCGGCGTGCCAGATGAACATACAGGAATACACACTGAACGAAAAAGCGCGCGATATCATCGCAGGAGCCGTCGGCTACCGCAATCCCGTCCACCAGCTCGAAGTCACCCTGCTCGACGGGAACGGCAGGCGCGTGTACCATGATGCCACGATGCTCCATGTGACTGTCGAAAACGGAACGCTGCTCGGTCTCGAGAACGGCGACCTCGCAGACGTGACGGAGTACACCGCCGACTACCGCAGGGCATACAGGGGACAGCTCATGATCTATGCCGCCGACAATGAGGACACCGCCGCCGACACGCCGCTGACAGTGATCGTCCGCGGAGATCTGATCCGGACACAGACATTGAGGATCCAGTAGGGAAAAAGGGGATGAATATTCATCCCCCTGTCTTTCTCTCCCTGGATCACACGCTATCGCCGTCATGGGATCACATCCACATCAGGAATCTGATATGTATTTCTCTCTCCTGACTGCACAATAGAACGGTTTTCCAGTCCTGTTGATATCATCCAGAACTGCTCGTTGTCAGCACCGAAGCAAAAACTTCCAGGATAATTTTCTTTTATCATGGAAACCTGGCTGACCGGAACCCACTCTTCCGAACCAAGCGGCCGTATCCTGATATTTTTGAATTCTACCGAACGGATATCTCCCGCGTACTGTGTCATATAATTTTCAAGAAATACAGCCGTATCTCCCATAAAGCAGCTGCCCGCTATGCCTGTATCGTAACAACACATTTTTGTCCATTCTCCTGTTTCTAGATTGCATATCCATTGCTGAACCAGCGTATGATCGTTTTCCTCGGAACGGACACACTGCAGAAGCATTCGATACCAGCATCCCTGTTCCCATGTATATTCGCTCTTATAATTTACACCGTCCCCTTCATTCGTAAAGACATTTGCCTTCGTATTTTCGGGATATACCAATTTTGCCCTGATTGTTAAATCTTCCCCATCCTTGTCCTTGCAGTAGATATCCCAAAAGGACATAATGGAACTGCTGCCTCTCTCAGGATCCCGCATCTGAATCCCTGCATAAAATGAAAGCCACTCATCCGTGTGCACATCATCATATTTCTGCTCTAAGGAAGATCGATCCATCCGAATATTGGCACAGCTGAAATATGTGCCATAAGGTATGTGATCTGCCTTAAAGTCAATCGAGTATTCCAAAAACCTCGTTTCCGAATCAATGCCAAGCCATCCCGATAAATAAGGCGATCGATCGACAGATCTTTTATTGAACTCCGCAATTTCCTGATCTGAAGGAATTTCAATAATACTTCCCCAATCCCTTGCCGGACTGGGCTTCACAGAATCTGTTTCAGACGCGGCCAGCGAGACTTCAGATGAACCCGCCAACAATATCATTACCAACATCATTCCTATAAGATTTTTCCTGTTTATTCTCATAATTTACCTCTCTTTGCCAAAAATCCTGCCTGCTTCTTTTACGCGTAATATCTGACTGTGAATGTCACTTGATCCGTCTCACTCCCCTCCATTCAGATCGCATCAAATACAATGTCCTTTCTGCACTCAGCCTGTCTCTTATCCGCCTCCTTTCATATCTTGATTTTCGATAGCCTCGATCTTGCTGAGCATGACATCCATGCTATGGTTCATGCTTTCGATGCTGTTTTTCAGGATGCCGAAAGCATTGGCATACTCCGGGTAATATCTCTTGCAGTAAGATGCCATGGGAATCAGGAACATGGCGGTCTCCCTGATATACTTGCGCATCTTGGGAAACGTAAATGTGTATAACGTGCTGCTGTTGTGCAGCCGGTCACTCAGCTTGACCAGGGCAGCTTTCGGATTTTCCTCGATCCGTTTAAAATATATGCTCAGCTCACGGTCATTCAATCCCGGCTCCTTGGTCAGCAGCCGGATAATATCCATAATTTCCTGATGTATGCCATACTCCGACACCAATTCCCTGCCGCGAAGCGAAAGCTTGTCCCCGCAGTCTTCCAGCACATCATGAAGCAGCGACGCGGCAAGCGTTATATCATCCTCTATGCCGAAGCTGATCAGTGTACTGCACACTTTCAGGGGATGGGAGATATATGGCGTGCCATCCTTGCGGTACTGCCCGTCGTGAAGCTGCCGCGCCAGCGACAGCGCTATCATAACCTGCCGCATATCCCGCCCCACCGCATACCCCTTGATAAACATATAGGATTTCATGTAATGCGCTGACTCGTTTTCATCAAACTGATCGTTCATCGGAATGATCTGATCCGCCTCTTTCATAACCCACCTCTTCTTCCCGTGCCGTGCTGTCATCCAGCTCTTTCCCGGCCAGAGACAAGTCGCTTTTGTCTTCCTCTGTTTCCTGTTCCGTGTTCTCAATCTCCCATCCATTGCGATCCATGATCTCCTGGAAATGTTTCTGATCTTCCTCGCTGAAAACCAATGCGTCATGTCCCCTGGAAAGCGCCGCTTTTGCTGCCTGCGGATCCCTCGCTGCCCAGTCTACGGTCAAAAATGCAGTTACCGGATCAAGACCGCGCCTGTCGCACAAGGCTTTCACATTGATGCCATACAAAGACTCCCTGGGAAAATCCCCCGTATAGAACCAAATCAGAAATGCCTTTAAAATGGAAGGCTCTACTCTGCGCAATGCGGCGATCGTCCTCTTTGCCCTCCGCTCCTCATATCCCATGTCATCCGCCAGATAATTCATCAGTCTTCTATATGATATTGTCATGACCACCCTTTCAACCATTTGACTCTGCTCCTTTCAGTTGCTGCAGCACCATCGCCGCATACGCCCTCGCGTCCTTTTCACAAAGCTGATTATAATACAATTCCGGATTCTCGTCAAAATTCACATACACCGAAGGATGCATGCTTACTGCCATCCTTTTGCGATAATCATCGTCCGCACCATTATAGGAGCCGTCCTCTATAAAACGATGCTGCATCGCATGCCGAAATTCATGGATGATCGTATCCAGATAACCTGCGATATACTCTGCTTTGTCTGACAGCAGATAGCGGTAATCCACCCAGAGAACCCTCCTGCCCGGACAGTAAGTCCCCTCACATCCCACATCGGATTGTCCCATCTCCAGGCCAATATCCAGGGAAAATGCTGTGCGCAAACGTCTGTTCAGTTCTTTTGCCGCCTCCAACCTGTCTCTTGCATTCATACTGCCGAGACGTTCTACCGGATTTTCTCCCAAAAGTTCCTTCATTTCACGAACAGCGGTATCTGCCCTGCTCCTGTCCATATCTGTAAATGCTGCTTCCGTATCGCAGGATAACCCCGCTATGCGTTCATAGGGTGATATTCTGCCATTGCCAGCCTGTTGTCCCATGTCTTGATCAAATATTTCATCATTCCCCAAAAGATCCGCGACTATGATCGATACCGCCGCCGCAGCAACCAATCCCACTATCAAACCCAGCATCCCGATTTTCCTCCATACCTTTCCTGTAAACCGGCAATTCCTGCCTCTTCATCCGGTTAAGTTCCTCTTCAATGTCGCAAATGAGGTTTCGCAGTTTTTTATCCATATCCGTCCGCCATCCCTCCTCCCTCATTGCGCCTGCAGGTAGTAAAATGCGCGCTGCCAGACTACATGGCACAGCGCGCATCTTACAGCCCGCCGATCCGCGTTCTGCATACTGATCTCTATGCGAGAACCGTCGGCGCAGGCATTACTTCCTGTACAGCCTCCGGATTTCTCTCCTGCACCGGTTCCGTATACTGAAATACTCCCTGCACATCCTCCTGCCAGTCAGCCTGCTGGAGAAGTTCCCCGAAAAAGTCCACGATCTTCCTGATGCTGGCAAATATTGCCCTTCCGGCCGCACAGACGCATCTGGCACCAAAACATACGACATCTTTCGTGATATCAGCCGCCTTGCCGCCTATCTCAACCAAGGCTTCCCCCATTGTGT
>VSNO01000155.1 GCA_009774375.1 Lachnospiraceae bacterium | reverse complement strand
GTTACATAAAATATACTATAGTATTATAAAAGAAAAGGAAAATGCTTATGAACAACAAAAGAAAAAATAAAGAGGAACGGGAGCTGTACAAAGATATCGGGAACCGTCTTCTGATGAGGAGAAGAGATCTGCATTACACGCAGGAGCAGATGGCGGAACTGCTGGGAGTGAGCACGGGATTTTATGGAATGATCGAGCGCGGCGAGAAGGCTCCAAGTATCGAGAAGCTGGTGATCATCTATGAGAAGCTGGGGACGGACATCACCTATCTGCTGACTGGTGATGAAAAGCAGGAGCAGTTCCCGGACTATATCGAGAAATGTCCGCGGGAGAAAAAGTATGATTTCGAACAGTTGTTGAAATATGCGCTCAACCTTGCTGATGTCGGGGGATACAGTACGAAATAACATAAGAGAAATAAGGAGATACAAAAGCTGATGCAGGAAGTGAAGAATGCATCCGGGATGCCGCCGGAGGTGGATCAGGATTTTGCCCGCTTCTTGAAGCAGGTACGGATGGAAGCAAAGGTGTCGCTGCAAAAGCTGTCAGAGGGACTTATGACCGCCAGCCAGCTTGCGCGGATAGAAAAGGGACAGCGCTCGGTCAGTAAAAACATGAGGGACTGTCTGCTGGGCAGACTGGGAATCTCCAGCGATCTGTATGAAAATCTTTTGGGCGTGGAGGATCATCTGGTATGGGAACGGCAGCGCAGCATACTAAGTGCGATGGAACAGAGAGATTTTGTAAAGGCGCAGGAATTGCTCGCTGTGCACGAGCGGCAGAAGATCAAGGGGATCAAGGATAAGATCAAGCAGCAGTTCTGTCTGGTGATGCAGGCGGAGATCCTGAAGCAGCAGGGAGCAGAACGGTGTGAGATCGGCAGCTGTTATGCAAAGGCGGCTGGACTGACAGTACCAAAAGCAGACCGCCTGTGTGCGTCGCAAATGCTGCTGACCATTCAGGAAGTCAATATTGTTCTGGAATACCATTTTTATCACAGTGGCGCGGATTTTGCAGAGAGATGCAGAACCCTGATAGCGTTTGTGGAGGGCTCGTTATACGATGCCTTGTCAAGAGCAAAGATCTATCCCAAGATCGTCTACTATTACCTTCGGGAGAGATTTTCGGAACAGGGCGGACGGTTCACAGACGGTCTGGGAGAGTGCCTGGAACTCTGCAACAGGGCAGTCGAGATGCTGCGGGATACCGGACGGGCGTACTTTTTGCTGGAATTGCTGGAGATGAGAATAGAGATCGTAAAGCGTATGGGGGACGATTCCGGGGACGCGCGTACATTGCTCCGGGAGAGCACAGAACTGGCGGAGCTGCTGAAAGAACTCTATGCAGAGTATGGATTGACAGCGTACATGCAGGACTGTGCTTATCTGTATCAACAGCGATGGGTATTCTATATCGGTGATGTCCTGCGCATCCGCAGAAAGATGTTTGGGATGACGCAGGAGGAGCTGTGTGGTCTGGACTGTTCGGTAAAGTCACTGCGCAGGACGGAGAAAAAGGAAGCGGACATGCAGCATGAGGCGGTCAGTGTTCTGCTGAGGCGGCTTGGTTTGTCCAAAGAGTTTCAACGGGCACGTCTTGCACCGAATGACAGAATAGGGTTTAAGTTAATGGAGGCACTTTCGGTTAGCCGTAGTAATTTTGAAATGGAACAGATAAAGACAATTTTGAAGCAGATGAAAGAAATGGCATCAAATGAAATACCAGAAAATCAACAGTATTTTATGGAGGCAGAAGCATGGCTGGATTGGGTGATTGGAAAAATAACTAAGGAAGAGTTTGCAAGAAGGGAGGAGGAGGCTCTTCGGTGCACATTGAAGGTAAAAGATTTGTACGATATTGGGGAAGTGTATTTAACTGAAATGGAGATGTTGTGCATTCGTCAGAGAATCCAAGTATTGCCAGATGCAGAAAAAAGAAAATGTATTGATTTTTTACTTCACTTTTTTGAAGGAGATAAGAAAAAGGATACTCTATCAGATTTTATAGCAATGTATGAATGTACTGCAATATGTATTATATGTGAACTGGGAAACTTAAATGAGCATCAACGTTCCACTAATTTAGCGAGAAAAGTGTTAAGAGAATGCTTGAATTGTAGAAGAATATGGGGAATTGATGAATATCTCTATGAAATATTGTGGAATGAAGACAAAAAAATGACTGAAAAACTAAAAGAGTGTATTATATTCAGTCATTTTTGTAATCGGACATTTTATGAAGATTTTTATCTTAAGAAGTTATATCAATCATGAATGTCGCCAGGATATGGCAGATCACTGCATGGTGCTACGCCTTCTTCCTCCGAGTAAGAGCCTGTGCCTTCAGCAGTATTATTGGCAATGACCGCGCCGTTCTGTACGATAATGACCAGGGCAAGCATCATCATCAGTTTTTTGAGATTAAAATGTTTCATTTGAGTATTCCTCCATTCATCAATTTGTAATGCGTAAAACGATATGACATAAACTATATTATTAATATAACCATAATTTGGTGATTACACAAGGGACAGAGTTGGCCAAAAAGAGTACTGGTCAATTCTGTCCCTCGTTGGCATCGGAAACAGCAGGGAGATTCGTATTTGCAAATATCTTCGCAAAATGCTATGATAAATAAAAACTGTTTAATGGAGAAAGTCATGAAAATGAAGATCAACGTATTGTTCCTGTTACTGATAATGACCGTATTATTGTGTGGATGTCAGAAAAACGATCCAGTCCCTTTGGAGGAAGTACAGACGCCCGGCTCTGATACGGTCAATCTGACTGTGTGGGGAGCGGCAGAGGATGAGGAACTGCTCCGGCAGATCATTGACAGGTTTGCACAAGCGCACAGCGGACAGGCAGATCTTGTGATCACATATCAGCCTCAGAGTGAGAGCAGCTGCACCAATGCGCTGATGGCGGATCTGGAAAACGGCGCGGATGTATTTGCATTTGCGGACGACCAGCTGAATACGCTGGTGGCTTCCGGCGCCTTGGATCCTGTGGAAAATGCGGAATCAGTGCGGCAGTCCAGTCTGCCTGAGGCTGTGGCGGCTGCTTCGGTCGGCGGCACGCTTTATGCCCTGCCGCTGACAGCGGATAACGGTTATTTCCTCTATTATGATAAACAATATTTTACGCAGGAAGATATCACATCTTTGGATCGGATGCTGGATATCGCCGCGGAGCACGGCAAGAAAATCTCGATGGAGTGGTCTTCCGGCTGGTACGTGTATTCACTGTTCGGAAATACGGGAATGACAGTCGGACTGAACCCGGACGGGATCACGAATTACTGTACGTGGAACAGTACAGACGGGAAGATCAGGGGAATCGATGTGGCGCAGGCCATGCTTGATATTGCAGGGCATCCCGGATTTATCAGCACGGATGACGCCGGGTTTCTTGAAGGTGTACAGAACGGGACGATCATCGCGGGCGTCAACGGCGTGTGGAACGCTGTCGCTGTGGAGGAAGCCTGGGGCAGCGGCTATGGAGCGGCGAAACTGCCAACGTACATGTGCGGAGGGCAGCAGGTTCAGATGGCGTCGTTTTCCGGCTATAAACTGATAGGAGTCAATGCCTATTCGGAACATAAGATGTGGGCGGCAAGGCTGGCGGAGTGGATCACAAATGAGGAGAATCAGAAACTGCGTTTTGCACAGCGGGGTCAGGGACCAGCCAACATTGTTGCGGCTTCTTCTGAGGAAGTGCAGAGCGCTCCGGCGATCGCCGCGCTGCTGGAACAGTCTGAATTTTCATATATCCAGCGCATCGGCGGGAACTATTGGGATCCGGTCACTGCGTTCACGGCAGAGATCCTGGCGGGAAACCCGTCAGGGAAAAGTCTTCAGGACCAGCTCGATATCATGGTTGAGGGGATCACAGCCCCGTAAGTTCATTTGGCAAAGGAGTACCAGAAGTGATGAAAAATATCAGTTTGAAACATCGTTTGATCATCCCGATCGCCCTTCTGGGGATCGTGGCTGTTTTATCCAATATCCTCTCGATCCTCAATATCCGCAATGTAAATATGAGCGCTGCCAATATCGCAGATAACTACATGGACGGTAAGGACAGGCTGGCAGAGATCTGTCAGTCCTCCATGAATATACATAAGATGGCGTTGAGCCACATTGTTGCCACGGACTATGACACGATGACGACGCTGGTCGGGCAGATCAAGCAGGAGGAGGCGCTTCTTGAGGAAAAGCTTCAGGAGTTTGAACAGTATGTGATGCCAAAGGACCGTGCACAATATGAAGTGCTGTTGTCAGATTACGATTCGTTTCGGCATGCGCTGGTTTTCCTCGTCTGCGCCAGCGCCAGCCACAGGACACAGGATGCGTATGGGTTTGCGAACGGGGATGTCGCCCTGTATGCCGGGGCGATGGAGGCAGATATCGATGCGCTGAACGCATCGATCGGTGAGCAGACAGCGGCGGCGAGGGAGCAGCTGTCCGCAGCTTATATGATCTCCCTTGCGGTCGGTGCTGCCGCCGCATTGATATGCGTGCTGCTCGTGTTTGCGGATCTGAAGCTGATCGCCAGCTATGTAGTGGTCCCGATCAAAAGTATATTAAAGACGATCAAAGAGAGTTCTGGCCGCATCAATCTGATGACTGGCGAAGTGCTGAAACGAACGCGCGCATCAAGGGCGAGCGCTTCGGATCTGTCCGCGCTGGCGGAACAGCTTTCCACAACCATACAGGAGGTGGCGGGCAATGTGTCTGACATCAATGAGAACGCGGATAGTGTCAGACAGGATGTTCAGGATATGGCAGAGGAGTGCAGTGCCATCACAAAGTACAGCGCCGATATGGACGTGCGGGCGGATGAGATGCAGCAGTCCGCCCGGAACAGTGCAAGGATTACGGGGGCAAAGTCGGAGGAGATCCTGCTTTCCCTGAATGAGGCGATCGCCAAGAGCAGGAGTGTGGATCAGATCGAGAAACTGACAGGTGAGATTCTTTCTATTGCACAACAGACGCAGCTGATCGCCCTGAATGCCGCTGTGGAAGCTGCGAGGGCGGGAAAGGCCGGAAAAGGGTTTGCAGTTGTTGCCGAGGAGGTACGCGATCTGGCAAATTCCAGTCAGGAGGCTGCCAACAGGATTCAGGAAGTCAACAGTGTGGTCACGGCAGCGGTATATAATCTGTCCGACAATGCACAGAATCTGGTCGAGTATATGAGTGGGTCTGTGCTCACGGAATTTCAGATGTATGTGCAGGCTGGCAGCCAGTACAAGGAAGACGCCGCCTATATCCGACGGTCGATGGCGGATTTTCATGAGCGCACGAGCCGGCTGAAACATTCCATGCAGGGGATCGCGGATTCGATCGGTACGATCACGACAGCGATCAGTGAGGGCGCCAACGGCATAACAGGCGCCGCAGGAAATACCAGAAAGCTTGCAGGCGATATGGAGGACATTACGGAGCGCATGGGGGTCAACCAGGAGATCGTCAGGGAATTAGAGAAAGAGACTGTGGTGTTTGATAATCTGTAAAATGGGTTCTATAGTCGTATCGGATCGGTTCGGCAAAAAGGCGAGAGGATAAGCACATGAGGCGGAAGCTTTTGATCGTAGATGACGAAAAGGGTATAGTGGATATGCTGGCGGGTTACTTTGCGGCGTGGTATGATGTGCTGACTGCTTACAGCGGCGGGGAGGCGCTGCAAAAGGTGGCAGCCTGCCCGGATCTGATCCTGCTCGATATCAACATGCCTGGAATGGACGGGCTTGCGATCTGCCGCAATATCAGGGAGTATGTCACATGTCCCATTCTGTTCCTGACAGCGCGGGTGGAGTCGGCAGATCAGATCGTTGGTTTTCGGGCGGGCGCGGATGATTATATCGTGAAACCCTTTGATCTGGACGAGCTGGGGGCGCGAGTCGCAGCGCACCTGCGGCGGGAACAGCGGCGGCAGGGCAGTATGACGGTGCGTTTTTTCGGGGAGCTTGCGATCGATTACGGTGCGAGGACGGCCGCGGTCAACGGTGTGCAGGTGCCGTTTTCCAGAAGGGAGTTTGACATCGTGGAGCTGCTGTCGCTCAATGCGGGACAGGTTTTTGACAGGGAGCGGATCTATGAGACTGTCTGGGGATATGACGGGGAAGGAAACAGCGACACGATCATGGAACATATCCGCAAGATCAGGGCGAAGCTTGCAGTGCATACGCGCCATAGTTATATCGATACAGTCTGGGGGTGTGGTTATAGATGGAACGGTTGAAGAATATGGGACTCAGACGTTCCTTTTTTTTGCTCTCAGTGCTCTGCCTTGCGGGTGCGCTGTTATTGACTTACGGGGTTTACCAGACCTGTGCGAGAGTCGCTGACCGGTATCCCACATACGGTGTCGTGATCACTTCCGACGGTATGGTGACGAGCATGGAGGTGCCGACACCCGAACAGGAGCGTGTTCGGGAACTGCTGGGCAGGATTCAGATCCTTGCTGTGCTGATCATTCCGGTGAGCGGGCTGGGACTGGCGGGTATCCTGTTCTACCGGCTGAAGCTGCGGACGCCGATCGCAGTTCTGAACAACGGTACGGAGCGGATCCGCATGCATGACCTTGATTTTTCCATTCCCGAGGTTTCGGCGGATGAGCTGGGACAGATCTGTGCGGCGTTCGAGACGATGCGCGGGGAGTTGATGCGCACCAATCAGGAGCTGTGGCGGCAGGCGGAGGAGCGAAGGCGGCTCAACGCGGCGTTTGCCCATGATCTGCGCAATCCGGTCACCGTGCTGAAAGGAACGGTCAAAATGCTGCGCCAGGGAAACGGGGACGCGCAGGCGCTGGAGCGGCTGGAGACTTATACGCTGCGCATTGAGCAGTATGTGGAGGCGATGGGCAGCATACAGCGGCTGGAACAGATGCCGGTGCATTTTAAGACGATAAATACGGACCTGCTGCGCGATGAACTGCTGGAGACGGCGAAACTGCTCGCGCCGTCGCATGAAGTGTCGGTCACGGCGCCGGACGCGGCGGATATGGAGCTGGATCATGGGATTTTTCTCACAGTGGCAGAGAATCTGATCGGAAACGCGGCGCGCTATGCGGGAGGGAGGCTGGAGATCTGTCTGCGGATAACACAGGCTTCTGATGAAAACAGACTGATCCTGTCTGTGTGTGACGATGGTGTGGGTTTTCCACAGGAGCTGCTCCGGAACGGACCCAAACCGTTTGGCAGAAAAGAGGCGGATGCGGTGCATTTCGGCATAGGGCTGTACAGCAGCCAGATGCTCTGCGCCAAGCATGGCGGGGAGCTTTTGCTGAAAAATCGGCCGGAGGGCGGCGCGGTGGCGACGGCGGTTTTTGGTATCAGGCTGTAAAAAGCTTGACTCCGTTACTCTAATGTGTTAGTGTAAATATATACTCTAACACATTAGAGAAGGGGGATATGTAATGGAAACGCCCAAAATATTTGAGAGTGAGTATCGTTTCTGTCTGATCCTGTGGGAGCATGAGCCTGTCGGCAGCGGGGAGCTGGTGCGGTTGTGCGCGGAGCAGCTTGGCTGGAAGCCGACGACGGTCTACACGGTGATCAGGCGCCTTTCGGAGCGCGGTGTCTTAAAAAATGAAAACGCTGTTGTGACTTCTCTGGTTTCCAAAGATGAGGTTCAGGCGGCGGAGATCGATGAGCTTGTCGAGAAGAGGTTTGAGGGTTCGCTCCCGGCATTTGTGGCGGCGTTCACGAGGCATAGCAGGATCTCGAAAAAGGAGATCGACGCGGTACAGCAGATGATCGACAGCTACAGAGACCGTTACAGTGCTCCTGATGGGAAAGGGGGCAGCAGATGACTGGTATTTTCCTGAAATCTGTCAATATGGGTATCGCCGCAGGCTGGTTGGTGTTCGCGGTGATGGTCCTGCGGCTGATATTGCGCAGGGCGCCAAAAGGACTGATGCTTGTGCTGTGGGGGATCGTGGCTCTGCGGCTGGTGCTGCCTGTTTCCGTTCAGAGTATCTTTAGCCTGATCCCGAGTGCGGAAACCATCAGTCCCGATATCATGGAGATGCAGGAGCCCCGGATCCACAGTGGGATCACTGCTTTCAACAGCGCAGTCAATCCGGCGATCATGCAGGCATTTGCCCCGAGTCCGGAGGAGAGTGCGAATCCTCTGCAGATCGTTATTCCTGTTGCTGCGGTCTGTTGGGTCGCGGGTATTGCTGTCATGCTGCTGTATGCGGTGATCCGTTACTGGAGGCTGCTCGGACGTATTCGGACTGCCGTGCTGGTACTGCCTGGTCCAGGGGGTACTGCCGGCGCGGCGCGGGTCTGTGTATATCAGAGTGAATATGTCGATTCGCCGTTTGTGCTGGGATTCCTGCGTCCCCGCATCTATCTGCCGTTTTGCATGGCACCGGAAGATCTGGAATATGTCGTCGCGCACGAGCAGGCGCACATCAGACACCATGACCAATGGTGGAAACTGGCCGGTTTTTTCCTGCTCTCTCTGTATTGGTATGATCCTGTGATCTGGGCGGCGTACTGCCTGTTCTGCAGGGATTTGGAGCTTGCCTGTGACGAGCGGGTCGTGCGGGATCTTGGCGCCGCGCAGCGGGCAGATTACGCGGAAGCGCTGCTCTCCTGCAGTGCGCGGCGCAGCACGGCGGCGGTCTGCCCGCTGGCTTTTGGGGAGACGGGCGTGGCGGAGCGTGTGCGGAATATACTGCATTATAAGAAGCCTGCGTTCTGGCTGATCGCGTCGGCGGCGTTCGTCTGTATGGCTGTTGCAGTCTGTTTTTTGACCGACCCGAAAGAAGATATTGAGGAAAACATGCAATGGGATGTCCGCCCTGCGATCCTGATGGATTCGTCCAGATACATCGATCCGTATATGCCGGCGTCGAAACTTCCTTACGGGTATGTGTATGCCGGGATATTGGACGCGGCGCAGGCCAATGACACGGGATTGGAGGGGTGTGCGTATTATACAAGTCCGTATAACAAAGATTATATGTATGTGTATCAGGAGTGCGGCATGCCGGCGGGCACGCATGAGATCGACTCGGCACTGCGGCAGTACATGTATCAGCCGTGGCTCAGGGAAGGAAGCGGGGACGGAAGGAACCGGCTGACACTGGAGGAGGTGCAGCGGCTTTCCGAGTTTGGGGAGGAACTGACATGGACGGATTTCATGCAGTGGTATGATCATGTGGAGACAGGGTCGGGGCTGTATATCCAGGTGTATGAGATCGATGGGACGTTTTCCCTCTGGATCGGCGGCGGTCTTATGACGGATGCGCCGATGTATATCTATCTGCAGACGAATGCGGATCCGAAGGACCGCGTGGAGATCCGGACACAGGATGTTTGGGCGTTTATCGGTGCGCATCTAGTAGAAACGGGAAACCTGGATGGTGGTCTGTCTGCAAGGTGAAGGGAAGGCCGCGTCGTGATAAGTGTTGCTGAAATGTATGAAAAATGGTAGAGTTATTATGCAGGGCGGAATGGAGGAGACGGACATGGAAGTAAAACATGGACTTGGTTATCAGAATTATGAGAAGATGATGTTAAATCATATATTTTATATTGACAAGACGGATTTTATCAGGGAATGGTGGGATTATGCAGATGAAGTCACGTTGATCACGCGCCCGCGCCGATTCGGGAAGACGCTCAACATGAGCACGGTCGAGTGCTTTTTCTCAAACCGATACGAGGGCAGGAGCGATCTGTTCGAGGGGCGCAGGGTCTGGGAGGACGAGGAGCTCCGGGCGCTGCAGGGAACCTATCCTGTCATTTTCATGTCCTTTGCGGGGGCAAAGTCGGGGTATGACGATCAGGACGGGAATGTTGCCAGGAAGATCAGGGCAGAGGGAATGAAGACAGCTGTGAAGAAAGTCATCGCCCAGACGTATAAAATTTTTGAAGACATCATGAAGTCGGCGCTATTTAGCGATGCGGACAGGGAGTACTATGCATCAGTGAAAAAAGATATGCCGGACGAGACTGTTGCCACAGCCATTAGTTTCCTTAGCATGTACCTTGAGAAATATTATCAGAAAAAGGTGATCATTCTTCTGGATGAGTATGATACACAGCTGAAGGAGGCGTGGGTTCAGGGTTACTGGAATGAGGCGGTTGAGTTTTTACTGGGTTTTTTTGTGAATACATTAAAGGCAAAAA
>VSNO01000154.1 GCA_009774375.1 Lachnospiraceae bacterium | reverse complement strand
ATGGAGGTCTGTCAATCAATTCACTATTAATTTTTTCTAAATACTTGTGTTTATGACGGGTACTGTCATAAATTTTTTATGACTTTTACTGTTAAACTTGAATATTACATGGAATTGTTCTAATATATAAAATATACGTTTAATAAAAAAAGGAAGGTATCGCATTATGAACGAAAGCTACAAGGAACTGTTGGTGAAGAGGAACAGGGGGATCAAGGAGACGCTCCTTAGGTTTGCGTGTGTTACCCCGACCGTTTTTGTTGGATTATTGACACTTCTGACAGGAAATATTATATGTTTCCTGATTACGTTCGCGCTCGGCGTGTTGGATTATTTTGTGTTTCAGTGGACAGATATCGAATTTGAGTATCTCTATCTGGACAAGGAGATCTCGGTGGACAAGATCATGGCGAAGACGAGGAGAAAGCGGGTCACGACGATCAGCGTGGAAAAGATCGAGATCATGGCGCCTGAGAAGTCCCATCAGATCGACTCCTACAGAAACCGCCAGACAAAGGTGACGGACTTGAGCGCCGGACACGATCTGCCGGACCAGAAGCTCTACTGTGTATTTTATGAGGGAAATCAGAAGATCCTGATGAATCTCACAGAGGATTTTGCCAGGACGGTCAAGGGAATCGCTCCCAGAAAAGTTTTTACGGATTAAGTGCTTGACAAGCTGTGCCGGCTTTAGTATAATTGTGAAAATATTTTGAAAAGCAGCAGCGTAAACCAGAGCACGTCTGTGCTCAATTTTTTTACAGGAGGAAGAAAAATGGGTCAGATAATCGGCGAAGGCATCACTTTTGACGACGTGTTATTAGTACCAAGCTACTCACAGGTAATCCCCAATCAGGTTGACCTGACGACATGGCTGACGAAAAAGATCAGGCTCAACATCCCCATGATGAGTGCGGGAATGGACACAGTCACAGAACACAGGATGGCGATTGCCATGGCGAGACAGGGCGGTATCGGGATCATTCACAAGAACATGTCCATCGAAGAGCAGGCAGAGGAAGTAGACAAAGTAAAACGTTCTGAGAACGGCGTTATCACAGATCCATTTTCACTCACTCCGGAGCATACACTCGGCGATGCAGATGCCCTGATGGCAAAGTTTAGGATCTCGGGCGTGCCGATCACGGAGGGCAGAAAGCTCGTCGGTATCATCACAAACCGCGATCTGAAATTCGAGAAAGATTACACCAAGAAGATCAAGGAATCCATGACCTCAGAAGGGCTGATCACCGCGAAGGAAGGGATCACGCTTGAGGAGGCAAAGAAGGTTCTCGCAGAGGCGAGAAAGGAGAAGCTTCCTATTGTAGATGACAACTATAATCTGAAGGGTCTCATCACGATCAAGGATATCGAGAAGACGATCAAGTACCCGCTGGCGGCGAAGGATGAACAGGGGCGGCTGCTGTGCGGCGCGGGTGTCGGCATTACGGCAAATGTTCTCGAGCGCGTGGAGGCGCTCGTGGCGGCCAAGGTTGACGTCATCGTGCTCGACAGTGCACACGGACATTCTGAGAACGTCCTGAGATGCCTGAAGATGATCAAAGAAAATTATCCGGATGTCCAGGTGATCGCAGGAAATGTCGCCACGGGTGATGGCACGAGAGCGCTGATCGAGGCCGGCGCCGATGCTGTCAAGGTGGGGATCGGACCGGGATCCATATGTACGACGCGCGTTGTCGCAGGGATCGGCGTGCCGCAGATCACAGCGATCATGGATTCTTACGCGGTCGCGAAGGAGTACGGCATTCCGATCATTGCAGACGGCGGCATCAAGTATTCCGGCGATATGACAAAGGCGATCGCGGCAGGCGGCAATGTCTGCATGATGGGCAGTATCTTTGCAGGCTGCGAGGAGAGTCCGGGAACATTTGAGTTATTCCAGGGGAGAAAATATAAGGTGTACAGAGGCATGGGCTCGATCGCAGCCATGGAGAACGGCAGCAAGGACCGTTATTTCCAGTCAGATGCCAAGAAGCTGGTTCCTGAGGGTGTTGAGGGACGGGTTGCTTACAAGGGAAATGTGGAGGATACCGTATTTCAGCTGATGGGCGGTCTCCGGTCCGGTATGGGATATTGTGGTACGCAGACGATCGAGGAACTGAAAAATAACGGCAGATTCGTGAAGATCTCCGCGGCAGCCCTCAGAGAGAGCCATCCGCATGATATCCATATCACGAAAGAGGCACCCAATTACAGTGTTGATGAATAATCCCGCGTGAGTCATTTCACAATGAGCGCTGTCACCACTTTGTGACAGCGTTCCTTATGTATTGGAGAAAGTAAGCAGATGCTTTTTTATAGGAAGTACCGCCTGTATGATGAGGGGATCGAGATCATGATCCCTTCAGACATAGAGCCGGCAGATTCTTTTGTGCCCTCGCAGAACAGCTGGATGTCAAAGGATAAAAAGACTGTGATCAATGTGTCGAGGGGCGGGGAGGATCTGACAGAGACCAATCTGAACAACAGGTTAAATGAATATTACAGACGTTTTTGTCAGGATATCAGTCATTTTGAGTGCGAGAGGATCTCCAGACGGACGATCAACAGGAAGACGTATGGTGAGATACAGTATTTATCCCATGTGACAGGCTATTGTTTTTACAATATATTTCTGCTGGGGAGCTATATGGAGAGAGAGCTGGTTGTGACGATTCAGTGTATGGAGAGCAGCCGGGAAGAAAATGAACATATTTTTGAAAATATATCAGATTCCATCAGGGTGCTGAGAAGACAAGGGGAAGATACGGAGGGGGACAGACATGCTGGTAAAAGCTAAGGAGGGGCAGGTTTCCTTTTTGTTTCAGGAACAGGACCCCTTTTTTGAGATCGGATTCTGCATTCTGGAACAGGAGCAGATCCCGCAGATGCTTCCATGTCAGAGAAGACAGCAGAACGGCAGGGAGAAGCTTATCTTTCAGGTGGATCGGGAGAAGCTGTCACCGCTTAGGGATGTCGAACCGGGACTTCAGGAGCCAGAGCGCATCCGCCTGCTGTGCGGGATGATCTCTCTGAACATGCGAGTCGGGGAAAATGGTTTTCTGAAGAAGGAATGTATCTGGTATCGGTATGACGATCTCTATTATGATAAAGAGCGTGGCTGTATCAGGGCGGCGATCCTTCCGGTCACGGGAGAACTGAGATACGCGGACAGCGGCTGGTTTGATCGTTTTGAGGAGACAGTCACCCGCATTGCGGCGGGGATGCCATATACTGAGATGCTGTATGTCAAAAAGATCATACAGCTGATGAGGATGGAAAAGATGACGCAGGAGGAAGTCCTGGCGGATCTGCGGCGTCTTGGCGGGATCGAAACGGAGGACGGGACGCGCGTTTGCAGAGATCGGCAGGACAGGGCGCTGAGGCTCCTGTATCGGGGAAAGGACAGGGAGCTTGCGTTTGAGGTCGAGGGCGACGATTTCCTGATCGGCAGAAGTGCCGGGGCTGTGGATGGGGTGATCCCTGTGGAATACTCGAGGGCGGTCAGCCGAAAGCATTGTCTGATCACAAAAATGAACAACAAATATTTTGTGCAGGATCTGAAGAGTGTCAACCACACGCTGGTAAACGGCGTTATGATACCGCCTTATGAACTGACGGAGCTGGAGAATAACGATATTCTGAGTGTGGCGGACATAGAGTTCCGCGTGACGGCAGGGTGACAAGTAGTGATAAAGTATAGAAGGGACTGGTGATCAAATGAAGGATACAGTAGAAATCAGATGGCATGGGCGCGGCGGACAGGGTGCAAAGACGGCGGCCCTGCTGCTGGCAGACGTGGCATTTAAAACAGGAAAATATGTACAGGGCTTTCCAGAGTACGGGCCGGAGAGAATGGGGGCGCCGATCACGGCATATAACCGGATCAGCAGCAGTCCGATCACGGTCCACTCCAATATCTATGAACCGGATTATGTTGTGGTCGTGGACGAGAGCCTGCTGGACAGTATCGATGTGACAAAGGGACTGAGTCCCGAGGGGGCAGTCATCATCAATTCCACGCGCAGCAGGGAGGAGATCGAAGAACACCTGCACGGATACCAGGGGGCGGTCTACATGGTTGATGCGAAGGAGATCTCCATCAGGGCACTCGGAAAAAACTATCCCAACTCACCGATGCTGGCAGCGACAGTAGCCGTGTCAAACGTCATGGAGCGGGAGGAGTTCCTCACGGAGATGAGAGCCTCCTTTCAACACAAATTTGCAAAGAAGCCGGAGGTCATTGACGGCAATATGATGGCGCTGGAGATGGCATTTGATGCTGCACGAACCTGAGGAATACAGATAGAGAGAGGGTGTTTTATAATGGCAAACGAAAAAATATATGACAGGATCAATGAACAGAGTCCATGGCAGGACATCACGGAGGGCAATAAGATCTTTGAGGCAGCCACTTCAAAGGACTTCTGCACAGGCGAGTGGAGGACAGCGACACCCGTGTGGAGCGCGGAAAAGTGTAAACAGTGCCTTCTGTGTACACCGGTGTGTCCGGATTCATCCATTCCGGTCAATGCGGGAAAAAGAGGGGACTTTGACTACGATCACTGCAAGGGCTGCGGCATCTGTGCAAAAGTCTGTCCGTTTGGAGCGATCAGCATGAGGGAGGGGAAATAAATGGCGATTAGAGAACGTTTATCAGGAAATGAGGCGGTGGCTTATGCCATCAGGCAGGTCGATCCGGATGTGATGCCGGCTTTTCCCATCACGCCGTCGACAGAGATCCCGCAGTATGTGGCAAACTATATCGCGAACGGTGAGATCGATACAGAGTTTATACATGTCGAGAGCGAGCACAGCGCCATGAGTGCCACGGTCGGCGCATCGGCGGCGGGCGCGAGGGCTGTTACGGCGACCTCCTCGTGCGGTATGGCGCTGATGTGGGAGGAGCTCTATGTGGCGGCATCCAACAGGCTTCCGATCGTGCTCGCCCTGGTGAACAGGGCGCTGTCAGGTCCGATCAATATCAATGCGGATCACTCGGACAGCATGGGTGCAAGGGATTCCGGCTGGATCCAGATCTATGCGGAGTCCAATCAGGAGGTGTACGACAATTACATACAGGCATTTCCGATCGCGGAGGACAAGCGGGTACATCTGCCCGTCATGGTCTGTCAGGATGGGTTCATCACCAGCCACGGTGTTGAGAATATTCTGCTGGTCGAGGATGATAAGGTAAAGGATTTTGTCGGTGAGTATGAGCCGGATCATTATCTTCTGAACGCGTCGGAGAGAATGGCGGTCGGACCGTACGCGGTTTCCAACTATTATATGGAGACAAAGCGCGCACAGCGGCAGGCGATGATCAATGCGAGGGAGGTGATCCTGGAGGTTGCGGACAGATTTGAGCGGATGACAGGACGCAGGTACGGCTTTTTTGAGGAATACCGGATGGAGGATGCCGAGTACGCGGTCGTGATCATCGGCTCTGCGGCAGGCACCTGCAAGGCGGCAGTCGATGAGATCAGGAATACGACCGGCAAAAGAGTGGGATTGATCAAGATCAGGGTGTTCAGGCCGTTTCCGGAGGAGGAGATCGCGAAAGCGCTCTCCGGAGTGAAAGCGGCGGCAGTCATGGACCGGAGCGAGATGTTTGCGGCGGCGGGCGGCCCGCTCGGTGCGGAGGTGCGCGCCGCGCTGTATCAGGCGCATGGCACTGCCGAGGTGGTGAATTATTTCTACGGCCTTGGCGGCAGGGATATCACGGTGTCTGATTTCAAGGCCGTCTACGACAGGCTGGAAACGATAGCCCGTACACATATCATAACAGATATGTATGAGTACATAGGCCTGCGCAGCGCGCAGACAAAGGAGGTGTAGGAGACATGGAAAAGACAACATACAATTTTAAAGAGGTCATGAGCAAACCGGAACGCCTTGCACCGGGACACAGGATGTGCGCGGGCTGCGGCGGTACGATCACTGTGCGGACAGTGCTTCGGGCACTGGAGGAAGGGGACAGGGCGGTGATCGGTAATGCCACCGGCTGTCTTGAGGTGTCTTCGTTCATGTATCCCTATACCGCATACGAGGACAGCTACATCCACAACGCGTTTGAGAATGCGGGCGCTACGCTCTCAGGGGTGGAGACGGCGTACCATGTGCTCAGAAAAAAGGGAAAGATCAGGGATAACTTCAAGTTCATCACTTTCGGAGGAGACGGCGGTACATACGACATCGGATTCCAGTCCTTATCGGGCGCGATGGAGCGCGGACATGACATGGTATATGTCTGTTATGACAACGGTGCCTACATGAATACGGGGACACAGCGCTCGTCAGCGACGCCGCAGTATGCCGATACGACGACGACGCCGGCTGGAAAAGTGTCGGCCGGGAAGGTGCAGATCAGAAAGGATCTTGCGGCGATCATGGCGGAGCACCATATCCCATATGTCGGGCAGAGTACTTTTACATCGAATTTTAAGGATCTGTATACAAAGGCTCAAAAGGCGATCTATACGCCGGGGGCGGCGTTCCTGAATGTTCTGTCGCCGTGTCCGAGAGGCTGGGGATATGATCCCAGCGAGATGATGAACATCTGTAAGCTGGCGGTGGACACCTGCTACTGGCCCATGTTTGAAGTGATAGAGGGCAGGTGGATCCTGAACTATGAGCCGAAGAATAAACTTCCTGTCGAGGATTTTCTGAGACCGCAGAGACGTTTTAAGCATTTGTTTAAGAAGGAGAACGAAGAACTGATCGGAAGGTTCCAGGAAGAGATCGATAAGCAGTGGGAAGAGCTCAGGAATAAATGTAATTAAAAAACTGGTGCGGTGTGCCGCACCAGTTTTTTATGCGCAGGGGAAATCCCCCTATTCGCCTGCCTGTGAAAACTGCAGATCAGCCTGCCTGCGCATCTCGTCGATCTCGGCCTGCTTGCGCGCCTCATCCTCGGCCGCCTCACGCAGCAGGCGTTCATAGATCTCATTTGCCTCCCGGATGATCTCATCCTGTTCGGGCGGCAGAACGACGTCTTCACTGAAAGCTGCTCCCGTCCCTGCGAGAAGTGAATCGACAGAATTCTGGTTGCTGGATGCATTCAGGATCGCATCGAGTGCAGCCTGTGTGTCCTCATCGACAGGTTTTTGTCCATATAATCCCGAGTAGGAACCAGTTGCCGCATTGTATGCGGAGTCGTCGGGGTTCTCATCTGGCTGCAGAACTGACATGGAATCTTCAAGGGCGGGCTGCTCGGCTTTTTTCTCGGCCTCGATCGCCTCGAGACGGAGCGCTTCGTCCTTTTCTGCTTTGGAAGGCCAGATTCTGACAGTCTCAGGGTTATATACCACTAACCACCACTTGATCACATGGGGGTAGTATTTTTTTAAAAAATAAGCTGTGGCTGGATCCATTGTCTTAACACCATCTTTCGCAAAATACTATAATCATTGTACCACATATTTTATAATATCGGTAGGATAAAAGTGAAAATTTATTGAAATGTACTAAAAAATATGGAATTGCCACGAAAAACCTAAAAAGGAAATAAAAAGGGTAATAAAAGTATAAACTAAATTGACAAAACAGAAAATAGTGTTATAGTAAGTATAGAACAGATAAAACAAACAGATTTGTGAGATCCGTAATGTGTCATGAGAGGAGGAGCATTATGAACATACAGAAATTTACACAAAAGTCGATCGAGGCAGTCAACCAGTGCGAGAAGCTTGCGATGGAATACGGAAACCAGGAGATCGAGCAGGAGCATCTGCTCTACGCACTCCTGACGATAGAGGACAGCCTGATCCTGAAGCTGGTTGAGCGGATGGAGATCAACAGGGACTATTTCCTTGACAGGGTGAAGAAGGCATTGGAGAAGCGCGTCAAGGTACAGGGCGGGCAGCCGTATGTGGGACAGTATCTCAACAAGGTGCTGATCAGCGCTGAGGATGAGGCAAAGCGCATGGGAGATGAGTATGTCTCTGTGGAGCATCTCTTTCTGTCCATGATCCAGAATCCCAACAGGGAGATCAAGGAGATCTTTCGCGAGTACGGGATCACAAGAGAACGTTTCCTGAAGGCTTTGTCGGAGGTGCGGGGCAATCAGCGCGTGACGAGCGACAACCCCGAGGCGACATATGACACGCTTGAAAAATATGGACAGGATCTCGTGGAGAAGGCAAAGAACCAGAAGCTTGACCCGGTCATCGGGCGGGATAACGAGATCCGCAATATCATCCGCATCCTGTCGAGAAAGACGAAGAACAATCCGGTGCTCATCGGGGAGCCCGGCGTGGGCAAGACTGCGGTCGTCGAGGGGCTGGCGCAGCGTATCGTGCGCGGCGATGTGCCGCAGGGGCTGAAGGACAAGAGGATCTTTTCGCTGGATATGGGGGCGCTGGTCGCCGGCGCAAAGTACAGGGGCGAATTTGAGGAGCGGCTGAAGGCAGTGCTCGAGGATGTCAAGAACAGTGACGGACAGATCCTTCTGTTTATCGATGAGCTGCATACCATCGTGGGCGCCGGGAAGACCGACGGAGCGATGGATGCCGGAAATATGCTCAAGCCGATGCTCGCGAGGGGGGAGCTTCACTGTATTGGCGCGACGACCCTGGATGAGTACAGGCAGTATATCGAGAAGGATCCTGCACTGGAGAGGCGCTTCCAGCCGGTTATGGTGTCGGAGCCGACAGTGGAGGATACCATCAGCATCCTGAGAGGACTGAAGGAGCGCTATGAGGTATTTCACGGCGTCAAGATCATGGACAATGCGCTTGTGAGCGCGGCGGTGCTGTCAAACCGCTATATCACAGACCGTTTCCTGCCCGACAAGGCGATCGATCTGGTGGATGAGGCATGTGCCATGATCAAGACAGAGCTGGATTCCCTGCCCGCCGAGCTTGACGAGCTGCAGAGGAGGATCATGCAGATGGAGATCGAGGTCGCGGCACTGAAGAAGGAGGAGGACAGGCTGAGTGCGGAGAGGCTGGCGGCGCTGCAGGCAGAACTGGCCGAGCAGAAGGCGGAGTTTGACAACCGCAAGGCACAGTGGGATAACGAGAAGGCATGCGTGGAGAAGCTGTCCAGGCTGCGTGAGGACATCGAAGACATGAATAACCAGATCCAGATCGCGCAGCGGGAAGGAAATCTGGAGAAAGCGGCAGAGCTGAGCTATGGGAAGCTCCCTGAACTCAGAAGACAGCTGGAACTGGAGGAGGAGACGGTCAATGCCAGGGAGATGTCGCTGGTGCACGAGAGTGTCTCTGACGATGAGATCGCCAGGATCATCTCGCGCTGGACGGGGATCCCGGTGACAAAGCTCAACGAGAGCGAGCGGAACAAGACACTGCACCTGGACGAAGAACTTCACAAGCGTGTGATCGGACAGGATGAGGGCGTCACGAAAGTGACGGAGGCGATCATCCGCTCGAAGGCGGGGATCAAGGATCCCGACAAGCCGATCGGCTCGTTTCTGTTCCTGGGACCGACCGGTGTCGGCAAGACAGAGCTTGCCAAGGCGCTCGCGGCATCCCTTTTTGATGATGAGGCTAATATGGTGCGGATCGATATGAGCGAGTATATGGAGAAACACTCCGTGTCCAGGCTGATCGGAGCGCCTCCGGGATATGTGGGCTATGACGAGGGCGGACAGCTGACGGAGGCAGTGCGCAGGAAGCCGTACAGCGTGGTGCTGTTCGACGAAGTCGAGAAGGCACATCCGGATGTGTTCAATATCCTGCTGCAGGTACTCGATGACGGGCGCATCACGGATTCGCAGGGCAGGACAGTGGATTTCAAGAATACGATACTGATCATGACGTCGAATATCGGCGCGCAGTATCTTCTGGACGGCATTGACAGTGATGGGGAGATCGCGCAGTCCGCGCAGGATATGGTCATGGGAGAGCTCAGGGCACATTTCAGGCCGGAGTTTCTGAACCGTCTCGATGAGACCGTTCTGTTCAAGCCGCTCACGAAGGACAATATCGGCGGCATCATCAGTCTGATACTGGCGGATATCAACAGGAGGCTTGCAGATAAGGAGCTGGGGATAGAGATCTCAGAGAGCGCGCGGCATTATATCGTCGAGAACGGATATGACCCTGTATATGGTGCAAGGCCGCTCAAACGATACATCCAGAAGCATGTGGAGACCCTGGCAGCCAGACTGATACTGGCAGACAAGGTAAGGGCAGGAGATACGATACTGATCGATCTGGACAGCACAGGTTCCGCACTTGAGGCAGTCACATGAAACAGGAGGCGCATGCCTCCTGTTTTACTGTGAATTGTTCGCGGTCAGTGTCTTGTCGGTGTAGATCTCGTTATTCACCATAAAATAAAAACAAAAGAGTTAGTAC
>VSNO01000153.1 GCA_009774375.1 Lachnospiraceae bacterium | reverse complement strand
CAAAGAGGAATACGACCAGTGGCGGTACAAGTACCCGGAACTGGACACCTCAAAGCATTGGGCGAAAGTCCCCTCACAGGCGGTCAGTGATATGCTTATGGAGGAATTTCAGAAAATCGAGAAAGAAGAAAAGAAAATAGCTAAAAAGAAAAAGCAGAAATAAGCATAAAAAGACCTTGCCGATATTCAGTTTCCATATCTGAAAATCAGCAAGGTTTTCTTATGCCATTGATGTAATTATTTATTGCGTGATGTGAAAAATGTTGCCAAATCGTTGCCAGCACCTAAGCAAACTTGCTTGCAACCCGCATAAACACTAGATTCTCAAATCCTATTTCATCACTCGAACTCTAGTACTTCATCCGGCTAGAAATTGAAGTCTGTGACTACCTGTTTCGCACCATTGCGTCGTTAAAATTTCTAGACGATGCCACCGCATCGCCGTCGAAATTTTGCCTAGCACTGGCACGAACCATGCAGCCCCATACTCCAATTTCTAACTGGATGGAGTACTAGACCGCATTATTTCCGAATCAAACATGAATATGCAGAATAATTATAAGGATGCCGCGCAGAATGCACTGCGGGAGCTGGAAGCAAAATTGTCCGAAATGACGGCACAGGGCACCCTCCATACTGGTAAGATCTGTCTGCAGGAAGGAGTTCCACATTGTTCACGCAATTAAGAAAGCAGGAAAAAAACGTCACAAAACCAGCGCCTGTCCTGCAGCGCACGGCAATACAGAGAGCGCCCTATTATTCCTTTCATCTCCCGGATTCACAGAACACTGCCGTTACAGCAGTGCAGAATGGACTATGTGTTCAAGACCTCTCAAGGCACTTTCCTGTGCATACAGAGAGCCTCGCACAGTCAGGTGAACGAGTCATACAGGCCCAAGTCATTATTAATGGAAGAGATCCTATATCCAAATATTCGAAAAATTTAAAGGATTTTTTTGATACTGTCATTGTTCCATGGTTAAACCGCTACGGTTATAAAAGCTATGGCATCATGAAGCAATTGCGGGATTTTGTCTCGCAGGATCAATATTTTAAAAATGACACTGCGTTTCTAGATGAATTTGCGCAGTATCTTAAGGGACGGAGCAGGAACGTCCGCGGAGGCGGTTCGGTACCGGTTCTGCAGCCCTTCAACATCGGAGGATTGAGTCGTCCCGCATGGCCTCAGCATTTAAGGGAACATCTGCAGGCGAAAGCAAAAATACAGGAAGGCGGGAATATCCGGCATATTGTCCGAAATAATACACTGAAAAAGGCACTGGAGCTCTTCTGACAGCGGCAAGGCCGTGAGGCGATGATTACGCTTGCAGGACGATTAGGCGTAAATACGCAGAACAGTCTGGCATTCGATGCATGTATACGCGCACTGTATAAAATGTTGTACTTAAACATAGACAATTTATGGATAGGAGACGGATTAGTCAATCAGATGATTGGTTTTCTTGCAACACCTTTGTCAGAATATGGTCAGGCTCTTGCCCGTAAAGAAATTGTTTTTAATAAGGATGGGCTATACAGGATTTTAATGGACTGTACCCGGATGGTCCGCGGGCGCAGGGAGAAAAAGATGCAGATAATCAACGAGATCGGGAAGGCAATTCTGGATTATGCAGGCGAGCTGAAAAAGGCATATCCCAATGACACTGACTTTTATCGTCAAATGGGAATATTTCTGGATGATGTCGGTCTGAATCTGGGCTTTGACCTGATCGATGATCGGTCAGATAATACTCAGAATCGGCAGTCAAGACTGCTTAACGCGGAACGACTGCTGCAACAGTATATTATAACAGAAGGACAGCAGGGTGACCTGACTGCCATATTCGCAGAATTTTTGAATATCAATAAAGAACTGGACAGCAGCAGTGACGGAGAAGAGGAAACAATAACGGGGACAAGAATGGAGACAGAGGAAGAAGGGATACCGGCAGCTCCCTCTGAAGCATATAAGAAGATCGAGTATAATACCAGAGAATTTGAATTGATACAGCAGAATAACTGTCTGATACGCGCAATCGCAAAAGCACTTAACATCCATGTCCAAGATTATCAGATCATAAATATCCGTACCCTGTTAAACGATCAGGGCTATGCGAATGTCGGAGACATGCTCGATGTGTCAGATGATACTGTCCGAAATACCATTTTGCTGTTTTTGAATGTGGATTATAGCAATTATACATTCCGCATTTTCGATCAGGCAAAAAAATCAATATTACACATTTCCTCTGAGCGGCGGAGGTGCAAAGTATATCAATCTGATATACACCGGTAATCATTTTATATCCTATGAGCCGCCTACGGGCAGACAGACAGTATGACGGAATCCTGCTAATGATTGAAATGATTGTTAAGAGCTGTAAGGTACATGTTGCATGGATTTTTACCTGTTACCGGGCACGGAGTGAACAGGAACGAACTGTAACTAAAAATCATTTTTATCTTTGCTATTGCACCCCAGATCCAAATGTGATATGCTTAATTTGTAAAAATAGGTCTTAGGAACTGTTCAAAAATAACCTGCGCAAGCTGCACATGTTATTTCTGAGCAGTTCCTTACCTCAAAAATTTAACGAAAGGGGGAATAATGATGCGAATATCACCTATGTCTTATATAGCAAGACAGAATAACCGCAACTTAGGCCGCTCGTTCCAGAAGCTTTCCAGTGGTAAAAAGATCAATTCCGCTGCAGATAATGCCGCAGGACTCGCTATCGCCCAGAAGCTTCTGAAGCAGACAAACGGATTGAGTGCAGGCGTATACAATGCACAGACTTCCCAGAATATGCTCAATGTCGCAGAGGGCGCGATGGGTTCTGTGTCCGACATGCTCCAGCGCATTAACGAGCTCAGCGTACAGGCGGCGAACGGGACAAATTCCACTTCGGACAGAAGTGCCATTCAGGCAGAGATCGACCAGCTCACCCAGGAGATCGACCGTGTGTCAGCGACCACCAAATTCAACGAGACCTATCTGTTGAAAGGCGGTTCCGGCAGAAGCTCGGTTCCTGTGAGCGCACGCGACGCAGGTATCGAGGGAACCCTGACACAGAACGGGACTACAGCCACCTTCACGATGGATGCCCTGAAGGCAGGGGATAAGATCATGATCGGCGGTACGGACTACACGATCGGCGACAAGGATGACGAGACGAATCCCAACCTGATCACCGCGGACACCGCATACTCCAAGATCCAGGAACAGCTTGCAGCTGCAAGCAGCGTAGGCGCCACGACAGCCGCGACGGCCTCCGCCGCAGCTGTGGATCCCAACGATCCGTCAAAAGTACAGTTTGTCATCAGCAAAGGCAGTGTTGACCGCCCGGATAATTTCTCCACCTCTCTTCAGGTAGGGGCTGAATCCGATATGGCAAACAAGCTCTCTGTCAATATCGATGCGCTGAATGCAGCAGGCATCGGTATCAAGGGGCTGAATGTCACAGACAAGACCGGAATGGGTGCGACCAACGCACTCGATGCGATCGCTGATGCACTGGCAAAGGTCTCCGCACAGCGCTCATCGCTCGGCGCCGCATCCAACAGGTTAGATCACACGATCGCTTACGGCAACAATGCGATCTACAACCTGACGGCATCACACAGCCGCATCGAGGATACAGACTATGGAAAGGGCGTGACAGAGCTCAAGAAAAACCAGCTTCTGAACACCTACAGCATCATGATGCAGCGCAAGTACATGGAAAACCAGAGCGGACGGGTCAAACAGTTTTTTAACTTTTAAACATGAAAAAAAGGAACCTTTCAGGTTCCTTTTTTTTCATATATACCGGCAGCCTGTCCTGAGCTTTCAGGACTCCTTTGCCCAGCCGTAGGCATACTTGACAGCCTTGTGCCAGCCCTTGATCCGTTTTTTCCTGTCATCCTCACCGATCGAGGGCTCAAACACACAATTGCTCGCCCAGTTTTTCCTGACCTCCTCTTTGCCGGCCCAGTAGCCCACCGCAAGCCCGGCAAGGTATGCCGCTCCCATCGCAGTAGTTTCCACGCACTGCGGGCGAATCACCGGGACATTGACGATATCCGCCTGTGTCTGCATCAGAAAATCATTCGCACTGGCTCCTCCATCCACTTTCAGTGAAGGGATCACGATCTTTGAATCCGCCTCCATCGCCGCCAGGACATCATTTACCTGATACGCTATGGAGTCCAGCGCGGCCCGGATCATGTGGCATTTGTTGACACCGCGCGTGATCCCGACGATCGTTCCCCGTGCGTACTGATCCCAGTAGGGCGCGCCCAGGCCTGTAAATGCCGGTACGACATAGCAGCCGTTCGTGTCCGGCACCTTCCTCGCCATATACTCGGAATCCTCCGCGGAATCGATGATCCTCAGCTCATCACGCAGCCATTGTATCGCTGCCCCCGCCACGAAGATCGAACCTTCCAGGGCATAGTTTACCTTCCCGTCAAGCCCCCACGCGATCGTCGTCACCAGTCCATTGTCGGAAAACACAGGCTTCTCACCCGTATTCATCAGCAAAAAGCAGCCTGTCCCATATGTGTTTTTCGCCTCGCCCGCCGTAAAACAGGTCTGGCCAAACAGCGCCGCCTGCTGATCTCCTGCCGCCCCCGCGATCGGTATCGCACCGCCGAGAAAGGACGCATCCGCCTCCCCGTAGACACAGCTCGAAGGCCTGACGTCGGGAAGCATCGATCCGGGAATCTCCAATTCCGCAAGGATCTCATCATCCCACTCCAGTGTATTGATATTAAAGAGCATCGTGCGTGAGGCATTGGAGTAATCCGTGACATGGACTGCTCCTTTTGTGAGCTTCCAGATCAGCCATGTCTCAACTGTTCCAAACAGCAGCTCGCCGCTTTCCGCCCGCTCTCTTGCCCCTGGCACATTGTCCAGGATCCACCGGACCTTGGTCGCTGAGAAATACGCGTCGATCACAAGTCCGGTCTTCTGCCTGTACTTCTGCGTCAGTCCCTTCTCCTTCAGAACATCGCACGCCTCCGCTGTCCGCCTGCACTGCCACACGATCGCATGGTACACAGGGACACCCGTGTTTTTGTCCCACACGACCGCCGTCTCGCGCTGGTTCGTGATGCCGATCGCCGCGATATCCTTCGCGGAGGCGCCGATCATGTTCATCGCCTCGACCGCAACGCCCAGCTGGCTCGCCCAGATCTCGTCCGCATCGTGCTCGACCCACCCGGGCTGCGGAAAATACTGCGTAAATTCTCTCTGCGCGACGCTGCGCATCGCACCCTTTTCATCAAATAAGATGCACCGGTTGCTGGTCGTCCCGGCATCCAGAGCCATAATATATCTTCCCAAGAAACTGTCCTCCTTGTCACATGATCTCCTTCAGAAAATGTGCCGACTGCTCTATGCTCGCCAGCTGATCCAGATCCCCGAAATGCTCTATCGACAGATAGCCGCGATAGTTCTCTTCCCTGAGCTTCCTGACGAGCTGCGCGACCGGAATATATCCGCTTCCCGTCGGGACAGATTTCAGACCGTTTCCCTCGCTGCCCCTGTCCTTGCAGTGTACATGTACGATATACCGCTTCAGAAGCTCATACGCCTCCATCACATTCTCATAGCCAAACGCAAAATTTCCCATATCAAATGTACATTTCAGACCTGGCACATTTCTCAGGAACCAGAGCAGTTCATTCATCCGCGAGCAAGGTGACCTGGTGTCATCAAAATCCTCAAGCGTCACCGCCACCCCGAGCGGCCCCGCATACTGTACCAGTTCCGTCAGCGCCTCTTTCATCGACTGGATACACAGATTCCGCTCCATAAACCGTTCCACCGCAAAATAATCGCCGCTCACGCTGTGGAGCGCTTTTGCCTCCTCCTCGTCCAGAAATCCCGGCACGATCAGAACCTGCTTGACACCCAGCCTGTTCGCCATATCGATCTGATCCTTTCCAACCCGGATGTCAGAGCTGTTTCTCAGATCATAAAACTGATAGATGCCTGCCACTTCCATATAATTATACCGAAGCGCCTCGTCGATCCGGTCAAAATCCGCACAGAGCCGCCTGTATTCAATGTCAATGCCACGTATGCCAAAGTCACTGCACGCGCGCATGATCTGATTCAGCGACCGGCTCCCCTGCGCCTGGTTCACAGCCTGTATCACATGGTCATAAAATACTGACAGCCTGACCGGATTGGCATACTCTTCCTCCAGCGCCACCCTCACTGCCGTGCAGTCAAGCGGCCTTTGCTGTCTCCTGACTTCCGAACACCAATGCACCGCGTTCGTGAGGATCTGCTGGATCTCGGACATGTGGTAGACCGGGTACTCCTCATGTCCCGGCTGAAAATAAAAGATCCTGCCCAGCCCGCGCTGGAAAGTACAGCCGCTGCGAAAGACCTCGCCGCCCGCAAACCAGCCTGTAAATACCACATCATCCGGCTTCGGGATATCAAAGTATTCCCCATACATCTCTTCTATCGGAATGTCAAAATGAGACGGTATCCCCTGTGCAATAGGGTGATACGGCGCTGTCACAAACAATCGCTCGCGGTCTCCATGCCTCCAGCGCAGCGTCATGCCTGTCCCCAGCAGCAGCGTCATGATCTTTGCCAGATGTGCGGAATGCAGTGCGATCAGCCCCATCCCCTGCAGCACATGGCTCTGCACACGCTTTGCCACCTCATCGGAAAACTCGTGGTGCGCCCTGTGCCCCCAATAGACCAGCACATCCGTATCCGCCAGAACCTCCTCAGTCAGACCATGTTCTGGTTCCTCCAGCGTAGCTGTCCGCACGAATATATTTTTATCTTTCTGAAGAAAGTCAGCTATACAGCCGTGAATTCCCTGTGGATAGATCCGGCGCACTTCCTCCTGCTGCCCATGCAGGTTTTCACTCCATACGGTCACTTTGATCATATCTTCCCCTCCTGCCGTCCTGAATGCCTTATAACTCCACTGCTTTCGTCATTTCGAGCCTTCCGCACACATCCCTTACTGCCGCCTTCCACGCTTCATTATCTTTACAATCTCTTCCAGCGATATCAGTACAAGCATACCGATCCAGCATACATATATTCCGACCAGCACCCCGCTTTGAATATTGACAAATGGTGGTATCGTAAATACACCAGCAAACAAGACTGCATACACGTAATCCATTGTTCTATATTTTTCCTGTTTGTTTATCTCGTTTAAAAAAAGCACACAGGGAATGGCGATAAAAACATACGTATAAACATAACTCTCAGCAAGAAGAATCGTATGTGTACTCGTTAACAGGGCAATTGTTTTCACCCCCCCGAGTACTAAACACATTAAATACTACCCATAAGATCCAAAGACATACCATTGCCCTGCCAATATTCTTCCCATGTTCCCCGAACAGTGTGATGCAGTTTCCCAAAATTGATGTCTGTGAATACATTTCCTTGGTCATGTACCTTGTGAAAGTCCCAATATAATCGATGATCCCATTGATACCGCCAAAAAAGACAAAGGGGGCAAAAAAAGCTAACACACCATCTAACAAAAGCCGTAATGTATCTTTATATTTTCTTTCCTTTATCCAAAGAAGCCCAAACAACGCCGGATAAAGTTTGAAGCCTGCCGCAAGCGAAAACACTCTTTTATATTTCCAATTATACCACTAAAACAAGAATGTGTCACTCTATCAGGATTTTTAACGGATAACTCATTTCTGAATCCGTTGGTGATCAGAATCGCTAATCCTGTTTGTATTATTGTGTTTTCTCACATTGTTTTCATGTTACTGCATGGTAAAAATTTATATGATCAGATCCTCACCAGTCGACTTGTCTCTCTTGCCTAAGATATCTTCACCAAACACATTATCATTTATCAATTTAATGATGCATACAAAATCCTCCTCATCATCAATAACCATCTTCAATTCATGCTCCAGTTCTATCAGTTTTGACGGCGTGATGTCGCCACGAAATACAGAAAATTGAAAATGCGACAAATACTTCTTGCATACCTTAAATACCTTTTGGACTCTTTTTTCATTCACATCATAAAAGACAAACGCATAGTTATAATTCATTTTCTTCTTGCTTTTCTCCATACAACCTCCAACATTCTAAATCTGACAAATTTAACAGCACAAGGGTATTCAGTATCATAATACTATTGAGGTCCTACTCAATTTTAGAAATGTATTTCTGTCAGAGTTCAAAATCTTATTGACAATTCGGTATACTATCAACATTAAACCCGATTAAAGATTTAAACATGAAAAAATCCCCAATTACATATACCTAAATATTTGTCTTCGCAGAAAACGGAACAAACTCCTTTCCTTCCAGAATAAACTTGATCAATTTATAGCAGTCTAACTTGATTGCAGTTCTATATGTGACCTTTCGTTTCAGCCGCTCATGATAAAAAGCAGACTCCATTCTCTGCTCAAAGGATTCGATAAAAATCTTCCGCCCTTCCTCATTGAGCAGACAATAATTTACTTTCCTGTCAAAATGCTTTTCCACCTGTAGTCTCCGATTGTTTACCAACTCAAAAATTGTCCGGTAAACAATCACCGGCTTAAAAACCTCACACATGTCAAGACTCAATGAAAAACGCCCCTCAGACGGTTCATGGAGAAAACTGATCCGTTGGTCTAAATGTGTTCTATAAATAGAAGAAACTGTCTTTGTATAAAGCAATGTATTGCCAAAAGAAATCAGTGCATTGATCGGATTGTCTGGCGGACGCTTAACCCGTTTGTTTATTACAAAATCTTCTGGTAGAAAAAACTTAAAATTGGCATAAAATCTTGCCCAAACCTCTCCTTCAACAGACATCAGCTCCGATATTTTTCCTGCCGCGTCTACACATTTATGAAATTCTTTCCTTATCCAATCTATTGTCCCCTTCACTTCTTTTTTATCATGCTTATAATAGTGATATAAGATTTCATAAATATTTTCTCCAATCCCATGAACAATAGCTTTTGCAATGGTTAGACGCTGATTTTCATACGCATTGACTTGCCTGATCAAAAGTTTTCCACTACAGTATTGATCTCTTGGGTAATATGTACCACTGTAATTTCCATAGTAGTTAAAAAAATGAATCACAACATGATTTGACGCAAGAAAATCCAAAAGTTTTGTATTTACGCTTACTTCGTTCATGCAATAGATTTCCTTTGTATTTTCAATCGGTATGTATATGTTTTTCCCATCTTTTCGAAAACAAAGTGAATTGTCCTTTCGTGTCAGTTCTCCCTGTGACATGATATATCTCGTACTTCCCACCTACTCCTCCCCCTTTATCAGATAAAACAGTACTCATAATAGGCACACTTCTTACAGCCTGCTCTCTCCTCTGCTTCTGGTACTATCTCCGCCTGCAACAATTCCTCAATTTGTGACTGAATCTGCTCCAGCTCTTTTTCTTCTGCATCACCCAACTCCAAGATCATAGTTGTGCGCTTTGTCTTATTTTTCTCCTCAAATTCAAGTTTTCCTTTTCTGATGATTCCCTTATTTTTCAAAACCTTCAGATAGTAATACAACTGCCACTTGCTGGCTTCAATGTCCGAATCTGATTTTTTTATTTCCGTCAAATATTCGGTTGTCAACTTATCTAACCTGATATTTTCAATTGCAAGCTCTGCATTTTCACATCCTTCTGCTTTCACCTCATGCATTGCCCGTCCTATCTGAACAAGCTCACTATTATCCTCCAGGTTCAATCGATTTCCATGCAAATAACACTGCCGTTTACAATGGAAATAATAATTAATCAAAGTTCCATTGATCTGCATATATTCCCTCCCCCCGATAGCACCAATAATGAAATGTTTCTATATTTTAACACAGATGTTATAAACAATCCATATTGATTGATAAAAATTTTAAATATCTACCCAACTTCATCTTTATAAAATTTCAATACATCCCATGTTTCTATTAATCCAGAGCGGTATGAACTGACCGCGGACCTCCTGCGGAAATTTCAATACATCCCATGTTTCTATTAATCACCGCTTAGCCCTTACCCTATGCCCCTTCATAGAGATTTCAATACATCCCATGTTTCTATTAATCTCTTCCATATTCCGCCACCTTACCCGATCTTGTGCCATTTCAATACATCCCATGTTTCTATTAATCCGTAAAGACGACAACGAAGCATTATTTGTTAGTTATTTCAATACATCCCAAGTTTCTATTAATCGGGATTGCCCCACGGATGGATTCGTCCAGCATATATTTCAATACATCCCATGTTTCTATTAATCTGATCCTTGCGATGGAGGGCAAAGGAAATGCAAGAATTTCAATACATCCCATGTTTCTATTAATCTCTTCCATAGACACTAAAAGCCGCAACAGAATCAGCCAGATAAGATCATCGA
>VSNO01000152.1 GCA_009774375.1 Lachnospiraceae bacterium | reverse complement strand
ATGTATTACAAGGCGAAAATCCAACAGTTGATGCATGGTTTGATTATTGGATAGAAAACATAAAAGGGCAGACAATAAAAGATAATACAAAGAGGAATTACGTTGAACGATATGAAAGAAACATTAAACCAGTTTTAGGGAAAATGCTGATTAAAGATGTTAAACCTATTCACTGCCAAAGTGTTCTTATTGAAATGTCTAAAACATATTCCAATTCCATGATTGAGTATTGCAGGGTGGCTATGGGTGCAATGTTTAGTAGTGCACTGGAAAATGAGCTGATTGAAAAAAATCCAGTTACAAAAAATGTAAGGTGTAAATCAGGAAAACCGTCAAAAGAAGCAAGGGTACTGACTGTTGATGAGCAGAAAACATTTCTTGAAGGTGTCAGAAGTTCAAGTAATTACAATCAATGGGCGTTAATTTTGCAGACTGGACTTCGAACTGGGGAAATGATAGGTTTGCGATGGTCAGATGTGGATTTTGAAAACAGAGTATTACATATACGCAGAACAATGGAGTATCGGCACTCATTTGGAGAATGGCGAACAGGAGAACCAAAGACAAAAAACAGTATTAGAGACATTCCACTTACGCAGGATGCTATTGATATTTTAAAGAGACAGAAAGAAAAGCTGAAATCATTAAAAGTCAAACAAATAGAATTTTCAGATAGTGTTTTTCTTTGTAAAGATGGTACTCCGACTAAAAATAGTGCATATGATACAAAGTTATACTATTACTGTGACAAGATCGGAATGAAACATTTTTCTATGCATACACTGAGGCACACATTTGCAACGCGCTGTATTGAAAACGGTATGAAACCAAAGACCTTGCAGACAATTTTAGGGCATTCAACCATAGGAATGACCATGAACCTATATGTTCATGTTACAGATGATGAAAAGACAAAAGAAGTGCAGAATATTGAAAAAATGCTTAAAATTGTATAGAATTGGTGTAGTAGCTGGTGTAGTAAACTATGCGGAAAGGAGAAAAACCCGATAAACAGAGGGTTTTTCACAGGAAATATAAGAAGTATGAAAATCGTTTATATGGGAACACCCGATTTTTCGGTAGGGGCGCTCGAGGCGCTCATTCAGGCCGGTCATGAGGTGACTGCCGTTGTGACACAGCCCGACAAGGCAAAGGGCAGAAGCGGCCAGATGCAGTGCTCGCCGGTAAAAGAATGCGCTGTCAGGCATGGAATCCCTGTGTTTCAGCCCGTGAAGATCAAGACGCCGGAGTCCATGGAGGAATTGAAAAAGTACGAGGCAGACATTTACATCGTGGCTGCCTTTGGGCAGATCCTGTCGAGAGAGATATTGGAAATGCCGCGGTTTGGCTGCGTCAACATCCACGCCTCGCTCCTGCCAAAGTACAGGGGCGCCGCGCCGATCAACCAGTGTATCCTGGACGGCGAGCGGGAGACGGGTGTCACGATCATGCAGATGGATGCCGGGATTGACACTGGAGACATACTTACGCAGAAAAAGGTTATCATAGAAGATAAGGAGACAGCACAATCTCTGTTTGACAAGCTGGCACAGGCGGGCGCAGAGCTCATCGTGGAGACGCTTCCTATGATAGAGAAGGGGGAGATCACGCCGGTCAGACAGGATGAGAGACTTGCGAGCCATGTGAAAATGATGGACAAATCGATGGGAAAGATCGACTGGACGCAGGATGCGGCATGCATCGAGAGGCTTGTCAGGGGGCTGGATCCGTGGCCGAGCGCTTATACCTTCTGCCAGGGCAGAAGTGTCAAGATCTGGAGCAGCGATGCGCTGACTGCCGGTCACACAGAACAACCCGGAACGATCGTCGCCGTCGCGAAGGATTCGTTTGACGTGGCATGCGGCAAAGGAGTCCTGAGGATATACGAGCTGCAGCTGGAAGGGAAAAAGCGCATGGATACAAAGAGTTTCCTGCTCGGCAGCCAGTGGAAGGCAGGAATGCTTTTGGGGTAGGAAAGGAGATGGGCAGTATGCCATATTTTGGCTATTATTTTGATCCGACATATATTCTGGTATTGATCGGTGCGGTGCTGAGCATCATCGCGTCCGCGAGGGTAAATTCTACATTTAACAAATATGCGCGCGTGCGGAGCATGTCGGGGATGACAGGTGCGCAGACCGCGGAGGCGATCCTGCGGAGCAAAGGGATCAATGACGTGCGGGTAGAGCATATCAGGGGGAACCTGACAGACCATTATGATCCTTCAAGGAAGGTTGTGCGTCTCTCGGACAGTGTGTACAATGCCACATCCGTGGCGGCGATCGGCGTGGCTGCACACGAGTGCGGACATGTCATGCAGCATCATGAGAAATATGCACCGCTGAACATCAGGACAGCGCTTGTTCCGGCAGCAAATATCGGCTCAAGACTCGGGATCCCGATCGTGATACTGGGACTGATCCTGGGAAGCAATTCTGTGCTGATCAACATCGGCATCTGGGTGTTCTCCCTCGCGGTGCTGTTTCAGATCGTGACGCTTCCGGTGGAGTTCGACGCTTCCAGAAGGGCGCTTGTCTGCATCGAACAGTATGGCATCGTGACAGGCGACGAGCGCGCCAAGAGTGCCAGGGTGCTGCGGGCAGCGGCGTACACGTATGTCGCGGCGGCTGCGGCCTCGATCCTGCAGCTGCTGCGGCTGGTGATGCTGTCGGGCAGGCGGAGAGACTGAAAGGGTTGGGAAATGCAGTGATGGAGACGAATCAGAACAGGACGCAGGAGGTGAACCAGCGCATGCTTGTGCTGGAGATGCTCCTGACAGAGAATGCATATTCCCATGTGATCGTGCGGGATGTGCTGAATAAATACAATTATCTCTCACAGCAGGAGAAGGCCTTTATCAAACGGCTCTATGAGGGAACCCTGGAGCGGCAGATCGAGCTGGATTATGTGATCGACCTGTATTCTAAAGTAAAGACGAATAAAATGAAGAAGCCGATACGCGCGATCATGCGTATGGGTGTGTACCAGATCCTGTACATGGATGCAGTGCCGGATGCCGCTGCCTGCAATGAGGCGGTGAAGCTCGCACAGAAAAAGGGTTTTGCCGCATTGAAGGGATTTGTGAACGGCGTGCTCAGGAATATCGCGCGCAGTAAGGCAGACATAGTCTACACAAGTATGTCTGTCAGGTATTCCATGCCGCAGTGGATCGTTGATCTGTGGACGGCACAGCTCGGGGCAGATACAGCGGAAACTGTGCTCGCAGGGCTTCTAAAGGAGCAGCCGGTGACAATCCGCTTCCGGGATGTGTCAAGGAGCACTGGTATCGATATGGGGACAGCTGTGAGCGCCGTGCATAAGGCGCTCTCGGCACAGGGCGGAACGATGGAGCGGCATCCGTATCTGCCGTATGCATACAGAGTATCGGGGACAGATGACCTCACGAGACTGCCGTATTATGGGAACGGCGCTTTTGTGGTGCAGGATGTCAGCTCCATGCTCGCAGTCGAAGCGATTGGCATCGCGGACTATGTCGGGCGCATGGGTCTGAATGGCAGGCGGAACAAAGCGCGGGTGCTGGACCTCTGTGCGGCGCCAGGCGGAAAATCCATGCTTGCGGCGGACCTGCTGGAAAAGTGCGGTGTGGGTTATGAGATCCTGTCAAGGGATGTGTCCGCGAACAAGGTGGGGCTGATGCAGGAGAATTTTGACAGATGCGGCCTGAAGAACATAACTGCCGGAGTGGGTGACGCCGTGCAGATGGATGAGACGCTTGTGGGTATGGTGGATATCGTGATCGCCGATGTGCCGTGCTCGGGACTGGGCGTACTCGGGAAAAAGCGCGACATCAAATACCGTGTTTCGCCCGATACGATAGCGGCGGTCACAGTACTGCAGAAGCAGATCCTTGCGACGGCGGTGTCGTATCTGAAACTGGGAGGGCGGCTGCTCTTCAGCACCTGTACGGTGAACCGGGATGAGAATGAGAAGAATTTTAGATGGCTCAGGGATGAGATGGGGCTGACGCCAATGTCGCTGGAACATACGCTGCCGGAGCAGCTCCATGCAGATACAGTCCGGGACGGTTATATACAGCTGCTGCCGGGAGTGCACGATGCAGATGGATTTTTTATCAGTGTGTTTGAAGCTGTCACATAAAAGTATAGGGAATAGGTAGAATGGATATAAAATCATTGTCACTGGACGAACTGAAGACGGAGGTCGTGAAGCTGGGCGAGAAGCCATACCGTGCAAAGCAATTGTACGAATGGATGCACGTGAAGCTGGCGCGGAGCTATGGCGAGATGACAAATCTGCCCAAGGATCTGCGCGAAAAGCTTTCTGAAGATTATGAGTACATATCCTTGAAGGAAGTGACTGTTCAGACATCCGGACTTGATGGAACGAAAAAATATTTATTTGAACTTGCGGACGGCAATCTTGTCGAAAGTGTCTGGATGCAGTATCACCACGGCAATTCGGTCTGTATCTCCTCGCAGGTCGGCTGCCGTATGGGATGCCGGTTCTGCGCCTCGACGCTCGACGGCCTGGAGAGAAATCTCACACCGTCGGAGATGCTCGACCAGATCTATGCCATATCGAGAAGTACAGGAGAACGCGTGTCCAACGTTGTCGTGATGGGAACTGGTGAGCCGCTCGACAACTATGACAATCTGCTGCGGTTCATACATATGGTTACCGATGAAAACGGACTGAATATCAGCCAGAGAAACATCACGGTCTCAACGTGCGGTATCGTGGAGTATATGAAACGTCTTGCGGATCAGAAGCTGCAGATCACACTGGCGCTGTCACTTCACGGTTCCACACAGGAAAAACGGCGGGAACTGATGCCGGTCGCCAATCGATATGATATCAGTGAGGTCATCGACGCCTGCCGTTATTATTTTGACCAGACAGGCAGGCGTGTCACATTTGAGTACAGCCTCGTGGGCGGTGTCAACGACACAGACGAGGATGCCGAAAATCTGTGCAGGCTAATCGATGGGTTAAACTGCCATGTCAATCTGATCCCGGTCAACCCGATCAAAGAGCGCGATTATGTGGGGTCGGAGCGGAAGGATGTCCTGCGTTTTCAGAAAAAATTGGAAAAGAGACACATCAACGCCACGATCCGGCGCGAGATGGGGAGGGACATCGACGGTGCGTGCGGGCAGCTGCGGCGGCGTCATGGGATCGGATCCGAATGATGCGGATCCCATGTGCTGTTTTAGAGGTATATTTTCAAAAACAAGCATAATTAAAAGGAAACATACATATTCAGCGTTTGCAAGATAAGAAAAATAAGTGATATGAAGAAATCTGATGTCCGATACAGGAGCGCTGTACCGTACATCAGATTTCTTGTTATATTGAAACACAAATGCATTGATTCTTGAATTAAGGCGCCATATGTGCTAATATATAAGGAAATGTGGAAATTTTCGGAGCGGTGAGGATATGGGAATGTCATGGATTTCCACTGATGGGAGGAGAAAAAGTGAAGTTATTTTCTATAACGGATGTTGGCAGGAGAAGGGAAATAAACGAGGATTACCTGTTTACTTCGGATAGGCCGGTGGGAAATCTTCCAAACCTTTTTATTGTGGCTGATGGTATGGGAGGACATAACGCGGGAGATTATGCGTCAAAGCATGCGGTTGACAAGGCGGTATCGGTGATCGAACGCTATACGGACGAGTATGATGCGGAAAATATCCTGCAGAAGGCGATCGATGATGCCAATACGCACATCAATAAGATATCCAGACAGGACAGAAAATATAAGGGGATGGGTACGACGTTTGTGGCAGTCACTTTCGAGGGAAGCCATGTCACGGTGGCAAACGTAGGTGACAGCAGAATGTACATCATCAATGATTTTATCACCCAGATCACAAAGGATCACTCGCTCGTCGAGGAGATGGTGGACATGGGCGGCATTGACAGGGAAGCGGCGAGGATACACCCGGATAAGAATATCATCACAAGAGCAGTCGGCGTCAAAGAGTATGTTCTTGTGGATTTTTTTGATGTACATATCGGACCGACGGAAAAACTGCTGCTCTGCACAGACGGACTTACCAATATGCTGAAAGATGATGAGATACACAGGATTATTGCTGGCAGCGGCAGCCTGGAGCAGGCTGGAAAGCGTCTGATCGAGGCTGCCAATGAGAATGGCGGGCGGGATAATATAGCTGTGGTTCTTGTGGAACCGTTTGGAGGTCAGGATGATTAAGTTGGGAATGCTGATAGGCGGCCGTTATGAGGTGCTTGAGAAGATCGGTACGGGCGGGATGTCAGATGTATATAAGGCAAAAGATCAGAAGCTGAATCGTTTTGTCGCTGTGAAAGTTTTGAAACAGGAGTTTTCAGAGAACAGGAATTTTGTGTCAAAGTTTCGGGTGGAGGCGCAGGCTGCTGCCGGGCTCATGCACCCGAACATTGTGAATGTATATGATGTAGGCGAGGAGGAAGGGATCCACTATATCGTGATGGAGCTTGTGGAAGGCATCACGCTCAAAAAGTATATTGAGAAAAAAGTCAGACTCACCACAAAGGAAGCGATCAGTATCGCGATTCAGGTGGCGATGGGAATCGAGGCGGCACACAATAACCATATCATACATAGGGATATCAAGCCGCAGAATATTATCATATCCAAGGAAGGGAAGGTCAAAGTAACAGATTTTGGTATAGCAAAGGCGGCGTCGAGCAATACCCTCACATCCAATGTGATGGGGTCGGTCCATTATACCTCGCCCGAACAGGCAAGAGGCGGTTTCTCAGATGAGAAGAGTGATATCTATTCGCTGGGCGTCACGATCTTTGAGATGCTCACAGGACGTGTGCCTTTCAACGGGGACACGACGGTGGCGATCGCTATCAAACATATACAGAATCCGATGCCGTCTATGAGGGAGTTTGTTCCTGAGATACCGTTAAGTGTGGAAAACATTGTGATGAAGTGTACGCAGAAAAGTCCGGACAGGCGGTATCAGAACATGGCCGAGATGATAGCGGATCTGAAACATTCGCTGATCAATCCGGATGCCGTGATCGCTCAGGTGGATACGGAGGATGAAGCAGGCAAGACGAAGGTCGTTGCTCCTGTGTCAAATGTTCAGCCCGCCAGCCCGCCAGCGCCACCGGCGCCGGAGCCGATCCCTATGCCGGCGGTGCTGGATACCGTGTGGCAGGACAGGGTGCCCCGCAGGGAGACTTATGCGGACGAGGAGGATCTGGAGGCGATCCCTGATCAGATCAAGCCAGTGGCTGCCAGGAGAAAGAGCAGCGGTCAGAATTACGATGATTATGATGCTGCAGAGACCTATGAGACGCCCTATTATGAGGACAATGATTATTACGCCGAGGAAAGTGTGGAGCGGCCGGCGCGGAATAACCGGCAGAAGGCATCGAAGGTATCGGATGATATCCGCTATGACAGTGCAGGCACTGGTACTGATACAAAGAAAACAGAAAAAAAGCCGAACCGGAAAACCAAAAAAAAGAAAGTAAAGCAGTCCAGTGCAAAACAGAACAAGAAGGAACAGAAATACGATTACTACGAGGAGGATTATGCGCAGGAGTCTGTCAACCGGCAGAACGTGCGCGATGGCGGGTATGTGTATGACGATTATGACTATCCTGAGAACCTCGGAAAGAATGAGTATGATTATAATCCAAAGGCAGAGAGACTGACAACTGTGCTCACGGTGATCGCGGCAGTGGTGATCGGATGCATTCTTTTGTATTTTGTGGGACAGGCGACGGGAATCTTCGGACAGATCGGAAAGCTGCCTGCGCAGAACGAGAGCAGCAGCGGCGACAGTGCTGAGAGGGCAGTCATGCCGGAGTTTGAGGGACACGATATTGATGAGGTTAAGTCTGCCCTGAACTCTGTCGGGCTGGGATACAAGACCACATTTGTCGAGACCACGCAATATCCCAAGAACCAGGTCTTGTCTGCTGCGCTGGAGGATGGGCAGACTGTGCTCGCCAACGACAAGATCCTCATGAATACGACGATCGTGCTCACGGTCAGTGCCGGATCGGATGGAATCCATGTGCCGTCTGTGGAGGGAATGTCGGAAGCAGAGGGGACTGCGGCTCTGGTGGAGGGCGGCTTTAAGGTTGTAAAGACAGACGAGTATTCGGCGGAGTACGCGAAGGGAACGATCATCGCGCAGTCTCCGGAGGGAAACACCATAGCGCCGATCGACTCGGAAGTTACGATCGTGCTGAGCAAAGGCAGTGACAACGTGGAAGTCCGTATGCCCGAGGTGCTGGGGAATTCGAAGGAGGCGGCTGTCAGCACATTGGAGGCGGCAGGACTCGTGGTGAATGCGGTTGAGGAGACCTATGATTCGGATTATCCCGAGGGGCAGATCTGTTATCAGAGTTACGAGGCTGGTACGAATGTCAGTGCAGGCACATCGGTTGACTTAAAGGTAAGTATCGGAAACGGAGTTTCGACTTATAATTGTAGTCTCATGGTGCAGGCACCGGAGGATTATATCGGAGGAAACGCGGAGGTCATTCTCACAACTTCCGATGGGAGTCAGCAGTTGTGGTATTCACAGAATGTGACAGCTTTTCCCGTATCCATCAACTTAAGTAATTTTACGAGTCCGACGGCGTATGGGATCGTGATCATCACGTATCTGAAAAATATGGAGGAGCTCGTCACGGATGCAGACGGGAACCAGACGACGCAGGTGAGCCCGCAGGTGACACAGACCAGACAGAATGTACAATTTACAAAAAACGAGACATAGGCAGGGTTTATGCAGGGGAAGATAATAAAGGGAATCGCTGGTTTTTACTATGTTCATGTCCCGGATGGGACAGTTTATGAATGCAGGGCAAAAGGAATATTCAGAAAAGAGAAGATCAAGCCGCTCGTGGGCGATGATGTCGAGATCGAGGTCACGCATGCAGGGGACCGTGAGGGGAACATCATGCGGATCCTTCCGCGCCGGAGTGAACTCATACGGCCGGCTGTCGCAAATATTGACCAGGCGCTGCTGATCTTTGCCGTCACGAAGCCGGAGCCGAATTTCAATCTGCTGGATCGTTTTCTGATCATGATGCGCCAGCAGGGATTAAACTGCATTATATGTTTTAACAAGCAGGATCTCTCGGATCAGGCACAGAGGGAACGGATCGCGCGGATCTATGAAAACAGTGGCTGCCGGGTCTTGTTCGCGAGTGCCGTGCAGCAGGAGGGGATCGGTCAGCTGGCAGAGGTGCTCTGCGCGAAGACCACAGCGGTGGCAGGACCAAGCGGTGTGGGAAAGTCTTCGCTGGTAAACTGTCTGCAGGGGGACCGGCAGATGGAGACAGGGGAGATCAGTGAAAAGATCGCGCGGGGAAAGCATACGACGCGCCACTCGGAGCTGATCGCAGTGTCCGGCGACACGTATATCATGGATACACCGGGTTTTAGTTCACTGTCCCTGTTTGACATGGAAAAAGAAGCGCTGCAGGGCTACTATCCAGAGTTTGAACCGTATGGGGCGAACTGCAGGTTCACGCCCTGCGCCCATATCCATGAACCGGTGTGCGGCGTGCGGGAGGCTTTGGAGATGGGGCAGGTCAGCAGGATACGGTATGATAATTATGTTTCGTTTTATGAAGAGTTAAAAGAGAAAGAAAGGAGGAAATACTGATTATGAATTATCTATGTCCCTCAATACTGGCGGCTGATTTCTGGGAGCTTGGCAGACAGGTGGAGCTTGTGGAGAAGGCGGGAGCGCCGTATCTGCACATCGATGTCATGGATGGGATGTTTGTGCCGTCCATATCCTTTGGTATGCCGGTGCTCGAGAGCGTGCGGAAGCGGTCGAAGCTTTTTATGGATGTGCATATGATGGTGGCGGAACCGGAACGTTATATAGAGGAGCTGATCCGGCTGGGGGCGGACGGTATCACCATACATGTGGAAGCGTGCGACTGTATTCCGGAGACACTCGAAAAGATCAGGTCGCTCGGAGCGAAGACAGGCATTGCCATCAATCCCGAGACGCCGGTGAGTGCAGCGCTCCCCTACATCAAAATGGTGGACATGGTGCTCGTGATGACTGTGCGTCCTGGTTTTGGCGGGCAGGCGTACATCATTGATTGTATTGACAAGATCAAGGAAGTGCGCCGCCTCATCGATCAGAACTGTCTGGATGTGAAGCTGGAGATCGACGGCGGTGTGACACTCTCCAATCTGGAGATGAACCTTGTGGCGGGCGCCAATGTGATCGTCACAGGATCCGCGATCTTTAAGGGCGACATTGAGGCGAATGTCAGGGAATTTTTAAAGCGCATGTCATAGGCGGACGAGAAGTGAGGAAACGGTATAGCTTTTACAAAATTGGTGCGGAAGTGGTGCTGTAATAAAATATTGATTATCGAAAAATGCATAAGATCAGGGGTTTTAAGGAGGATATAGATAGAAATGAAGCTAGGAATCGTCGGACTTCCGAACGTAGGGAAGAGTACATTATTTAATTCATTGACAAAGGCAGGCGCTGAATCAGCGAACTATCCTTTCTGTACGATCGACCCGAATGTGGGTGTTGTGACAGTGCCGGACGAGCGGATCAGGCTTCTTGGTGAGCTGTATCACACAAAGAAGGTGACGCAGGCGGTGATCGAGTTTGTCGATATCGGAGGACTTGTGAAGGGCGCCTCCCAGGGAGAGGGACTTGGGTACCAGGTCGTGGCAAATATCCGGGAGGTCGACGCGAGCGTCCA
>VSNO01000151.1 GCA_009774375.1 Lachnospiraceae bacterium | reverse complement strand
ATTTTACATAAAATCAAATGTTTTTTTCAGAAAATTTAAAATTATTTTAACCAATTTTCAAAAAACTCTGTCCTTTTGTTCCAAATCGTGTTCAATATGCCTTTTTGTCACTGAAACAACAATGCTATTTTTCTCATGATCTCCGGATTGATATATACTTCACACAGGATCCCGACCGCAAACAACAGTATGTTTAGAACAAAAGTTTTGACCTTCTCCACTCTCTGATGATTCCGCCCGCCTTTTACAGTCATCTCTTTATGACAACTTTTTTTGTCGCCTGTCCAGTATCCGCGGAATACGAACAAAAACAGGATGCCATAAAATATTCCGTGGGGCAGGATCATGGAAAAAGTCAGCAGGATCCCCTTCATGCCATATTGATATACGAGCGTGAAAATGATCAGTCCAAGCTCAAAACCGCACCAGCCCAGGATGGAATACGCCATCAGGCTGCCCACCGTGCTCAGCGCACAGATCGCACAGAATAAAAACTGTCTGAGACGCAGACCTATGACGTACTCAAAAAGTCCCAGCCGGTTCACCTCAAAATCCTGCATCAGTGCCAGATGCTCCTGGTCAAGCAGACTCTCTGTGCCGGAATTTTGTCCACCTGTCAAATAAAAAAATACCATACCCGCACAAAATCCTGTAAGAAATACAAGCACCCTGTTGTCGGGTATCGTATTTTTATAATGAAGCTTTCTGTAATCTATGTACGTATCCTGAGACACTTTCGGGAGCTTATCCTGGTCAGGCTGCGACAGGCCGGCATCGTTCATCACGGTGCTGCCCCCCTGTGCTCCAGTATCAAATCTGTTCATCCGCCATTTCACCCATATTGTCTTTGTTTATTTCAATATATGAGTCCTCTGGTGTACATATTCATCACAGATATCTGTTTTTGTACGCCAGAATGGCCGCGATCGTCTTGGCGTCCTCGATCGTTCCGTCATATATCCATTCCTCCAGCTCATCGATCGTGTGAATCTCTATATTGACAAACTCGTCCTCATCGAGATGCTGCTCTGTCCTGGTGAGTTCCGTCGCCAGATAGATGTCGATCTTCTCATTGCAGAACGCCACTGTCGTGCGTATCGTTATCAGTCTCTCGATCCTGCCGCACCGATAGCCGGTCTCTTCCTCGAGTTCTCTCGCCGCCGCGTCGATCGTCGGCTCCCCCGGGTTCAGACCGCCCGCAGGGATCTCGAGCGTAAACCGGTCGAGGGCATTCCTGTACTGCCTGACCATGACAAGCCTTCCGTCCGGCAGTACGCCGACCGCCGCCGCCGCACCGTTATGTCCGACAAAATCATACATTTCCGTCTTTCCATCCGGCAGGATCACCGTATCCTTATAATATTTTGTGATCGCCCCCTCACACTGGAGTTCGCGGTTCACACGCCTTATTTTATGATCCTCTGCATTTTTTCCGTTTTTCATTTCATACCTCCGTTCTAAGAAACTGTTCAGTTTTTTGAACAGTTCCTGACACCGCCCTTCACAGATACAACAAAACCGCCAGGACTTGCATATCTGCAAGTCCTGGCGGTCAGCATTTTGAGTTATTTCGCATACTCAACGACACGAGATTCCCTGATGACATTTATCTTAATCTGTCCTGGATATTCAAGCTCTGCTTCGATCTGCTTGGAAATATCACGCGCCAGCAATACCATGTCAGCATCATTGATCTGTTCAGGAACTACCATAACACGAACCTCTCTACCCGCCTGAATAGCAAAAGATTTATCGACACCTTTAAAATTGTTGGTTATTTCTTCCAGTTGTTTCAATCTGGTTGTATATGTTTCGAGTGTTTCACGCCTTGCCCCTGGTCTCGCAGCCGAAATCGTATCAGCCGCCTGTACCAGACAGGCAATCAATGACTGTGCCTCAACATCACCGTGATGTGATTCAACAGCATTGATGACAGTCGGTGATTCTTTGTACTTTCTGCACAGCTCAGCCCCCAACTGTATATGTGAACCTTCCATCTCATGATCCACTGCCTTGCCAATATCATGCAGCAGGCCGGCTCTCTTTGCCATTCTGACATCAAGCCCCATCTCAGCAGCAAGCAAGCCTGTCAGGTGAGCCACCTCGATCGAATGTTTCAGCGCATTCTGACCATAGCTTGTTCGGAACTTCATCTTGCCCAGAAGCTTCACAAGCTCCGGATGGATGCCGTGTACGCCAACCTCCAGTGTTGCCGCCTCGCCTTCCTCCTTGATCATGATCTCGACTTCTCTCTGAGCCTTCTCGACCATCTCCTCGATCCTTGCCGGATGGATCCGCCCATCAACGATCAGCTTTTCAAGCGCGATCCTCGCTACCTCTCTCCGGATCGGATCAAAGCCTGATAGGATCACGGCCTCCGGCGTATCATCGATGATCAGTTCCACACCTGTGAGTGTCTCCAGCGTCCTGATATTACGCCCTTCCCTGCCGATGATCCTGCCTTTCATCTCATCGTTGGGAAGCTGGACTACGGAGATCGTTGTCTCGGATACATGATCCGCAGCACACTTCTGAATCGCTGTGACGACATACTCCTTTGCCTTCTTGTCAGCTTCTTCCTTTGCCCTGCTTTCCATTTCCTTGATCATCACTGCTGTCTCATGTTTTACTTCGTCTTCAACAATTTTTAATAAATGCTCTTTTGCCTGTTCAGAGGTTAATCCTGAAATTCGCTCCAGTTCCTGTATCCGCTCTTCGTTTAGCCTTGCAACTACTGCACTCTGTTTTGCGAGCTCTTCTTCACGCCTGGCAAGACCGGATTCCCTCTTCTCGATGGCATCCGCTTTCTTGTCGATGCTTTCTTCCTTCTGCTGGACACGTCTCTCATAGCGCTGAGCTTCCGCCCTGCGCTCCTTGATCTCCTTGTCGAGTTCGTTCTTGGTCTTAATGGATTCCTCCTTGATCTCAAGAAGTCCCTCGCGCTTTTTCGTCTCAGCAGTTTTGAGAGCCTCATCGACAATCTCCCTTGCCTTGTCCTCTGCATTTCCGATCGTAGCCTCCACATTCTTCTTGTAATTCGAAAATGCGAAAAAACAGCCCGCTACACATATTGCAATAATGATCACTGCTTCTAATACGTATAGCATATACAGGAGCACCTCCTTATTAAATTTTCATTGTGCAACTGTTCAGTGCCTCCACAGTTTCCTGCTCAACGCTGAAATCTATAAAGTATTCCGAATAGTCACTTTATTGTATCCTTACAGATACTACAACATATTAATTTTACTCTTTTAACAGGACGATGTCAAGCATTTATTCTTTTTATTATCTTTTATTATATACCATTTTTCCTTCATGTCAGTCTTCAGTCTGTCCGAGAACCCTGTATATCTTATCCAGCGAAAAACCTTTGCGGTAAAGGAAACTGACCATCTTCCGGCTTTCCTCATATGTGGCGTTCTGCCTGTCGAAATGTTTTTTTTCGAGGAGCCGGCTGATCAGTTCCTCCTCTGCCGTCACGCCGTCCTCCTCTGCACACTGCTCATATGCCTGCCTGATGTCTTCCGCCGATACTCCCTTTCGGATCAGGTCGTTTTCGATCTGCCTCCTGCTCCTGGACTGACCGGCATACCGGATATAGGATCCTGCATACCGGATATCATCGACATAGCCATAGGAGATCACATATGCAAGCACCGCGTCTATGATCCCTTCGGGATAAAGTCCCTGCTTTAGTTTTGTCACAAGCTGGCACTCTGTATAATCCCTGCTCTTTAACAGGTTCATGCACCTGAGTTTTGCCCGCTTCAACAGCACCTCATCCATGATCATGTCGTATGTTTCCCGGGAGATCTCGCTGTCTTTTCTGATCGCAAACCTTCTCAGTTCACTTTTGTAGAGAGCAAATCGGATCTCGTCATCAACACGGACCTCAACCTTTGTCTTTGAGACTTCCACGATATCTGTAACGGTCATCTATCACTGCCTGCCCTGCTCAGCCGGTGCTGCCGCTTCACCGGCTTCTGCCTGCTTATCCGCCGCGGACTTTGCCGATGTCTTTGTCTTTCCCCTGCCCTCCGGCTTCTCAGCTGTTTCGGGAGCAGGCTCAGCTCCATTTAAGCCAAAGTGCTCGCGCACTTTGTTCTCGATCTCTTTGCAGATCTCCGGATTGTCCTTGAGATACTGCTTGGCATTCTCACGCCCCTGTCCGATCTTGCTTCCGTCATAGGCATACCACGCACCGCTCTTCACGATGATGTTCTGGGACGCGGCAAGATCCAGAATATCCCCTACCACGGATATCCCTTCCCCGAACATGATGTCGAACTCTGCTTCCTTGAACGGCGGCGCGATCTTGTTCTTGACAACCTTGACCCTTGTTCTGTTGCCTGTCACCTCGCCGCTCTGCTTGAGCGACTCGATCCTCCTGACGTCCAGGCGGACTGATGAGTAGAATTTTAATGCGCGTCCTCCGGTCGTCGTCTCCGGATTGCCAAACATCACACCGACCTTCTCGCGGAGCTGGTTGATGAAGACCACGACACAGTTTGACCTGCTGATGGCGGCTGTCAGCTTGCGCAGCGCCTGCGACATCAGCCTCGCCTGCAGACCGACATGCGAGTCTCCCATATCCCCGTCGATCTCGGCCTTCGGGACGAGCGCTGCCACGGAGTCGACTACCACGATATCGATCGCACCGGACCGCACCATCGTCTCCGTGATCTCGAGCGCCTGCTCGCCGTTGTCGGGCTGTGATATGTACAGATTATCCACATCCACGCCGATATTTTTCGCATAGACAGGATCGAGCGCATGCTCCGCGTCGATAAATCCGGCGATCCCGCCTCTCTTCTGTACCTCTGCCACCATATGGAGCGTGACGGTCGTCTTACCTGATGACTCCGGTCCATAGATCTCCACGATCCTTCCCTTGGGAATCCCTCCGAGTCCCAGCGCGATGTCAAGACTCAGCGAACCTGTCGGTATCGTCTCCACGTTCATCTGCGCACTGGGATCCCCCAGCTTCATGACTGCTCCTTTGCCATACTGCTTCTCGATCTGTGCCAGTGCGGCATCCAATGCCTTCAGTTTTTCTTCTTTTTCCATGTGTTTACTCCTTTTATGAACCACGTTTTAGAACGGATGTTTTAATCTGTATTTACTTTAAAACATCCGTTCGTATTTGTCAAGATTATTTTCAAAATTCCCGGAAAATTTTTCAAGCACACTCTAACCTTATCATATACGAAATGCCAAAACAAGTGCGAGTTTTTACATTTCAGCAAATATATGTTTGTTCTATGTGTTCTCAAACTGCCTGGTCCTCTTGATCTTCCCCCACGCCAGTTTGTGCCTCTTATATCCGATAAACGCGGTACAGCGGATAAAATCCAGCAGCAATCGAAAGAAAACATTTTCTATCACGCACATCACGCATGCCTTGAATACATCTCCCACGCTGATCCTGACATTTTGTGAATAGATCCTCTGAAAAAAGGCAGTCATCGTCAATATCGCCCCATAAACCGCATAGAGTACATATAACTTCAGCATAAATCCCGTATTCAGTCTTCCGAGCAGTGCAGCCAGGACCACCGTAAAAAGGCCAAAAAGTTCAATGACAGGAGACCAGAGCTCATAGATCAGATAATAGATATAGGAAACTGTCCCAAGCAGTCCATAATGTCTGTTCAGGAACAGGTGCCTGTATTTCGTCATGCACTGGAAAAGCCCCAGATGCCATCTCCTCCTCTGCGACTTCAGATCCTTAAAGGAGGACGGCGCCTGACTCCAGCAGATGGCATTGGGCTCGTATCGGATCGCGTATTTCATATTATTATTTCTGCAGAATGCATGGAGCTTTACAACAAGCTCCATGTCCTCCCCCAGTGTCTGTCTGTCATATCCGCCTGCCGCTGCCACCACATCTTTTCTGAACAGTCCAAAGGCGCCTGATATGATCAGATTGCCGTTAAAACTGTCGAGCAGGATCCTGGAAGCCAGAAAGGACCGGTCATACTCCATCGCCTGCAGGCTCAGAAGAAGGTTCCACGGCAGATGATAGCCTGAGATCTCTCCATTTTCGATCGATACGCACTGGGCGATCCGGATCAGGCCTCCCACCGCAACGACATCGTCATCTTCCATGATCGGCTGGACGATCCGCTCTATGGAGTCTCCCTGCAGCATGGAATCCGCATCCATACACAGGAAATAGGGATACTCCGATGCATTGATCCCCATGTTGAGCGCATCCCCTTTGCCTCCGTTCTTTTTCCGTATCAGCGTGATCCTTATATTTTTCACCCTGCACTCGTAGACCGCTTCTTGCATCTCGCAATCCACCATACGGCGGATCGGCCTGCTCACTTTTTTCATCTGAAAGTGGTCGACCATCAACTCCGTTGTCCGGTCTGAGGAGCCGTCATCGATCACGATGATCTCGTACAACCTGTATTTCAGATTCAGGAGGGACTCGACGCTGTCTATGATCGTGACTTCCTCATTGTATGCCGGCACGAGGATCGACACCGGAAAATAAAATTCATGCTTCAGTTCGTTTTTGATCTGTGCCATCTTTTCGAGCTTATACAGCCGGAATGCCCCGACTGTCACAGACGCGAAGAGATACGACGCATACAGCAGAAGATAGACCAAAAAGAAGATCCCTGTACCGGTAAAAAAATATGTCGAAAACTGTGTCATGTGCTCATCTCCCCTCCCTGTGACGCGCCAAACTGTCTTTTTGTTATATATTCCAGTATCTCTTTTCCATAGCGGTCACTGCGCCCATAAATCTGTTCCAGTTCCGTCTCCGGAATTCCGATGTGGATCAGAGAAAGGGCTGAATTCTTCCTGACATACCAGTTTCTGCTCCGCAGCGCCTGCTCGAGCGCCTGCCTTGTGTCCTCCCCCGGATAACTGCCAAGCGCCGTGCTCGCTGCGATCGCCAGACGATTGTTGGTCCTGTCATACTGCTCCAGACAATTGATGAGATATCCCTTCAGTTCAGGCTTTACATGGCGCTGAAAATATCGGATGTACGCAAACCGCTGCTCGATCGATGTCTCTTCCCTCTGCAGCTCCCTGAAAAATTCTGCTGAAAAATCCGCTTCCAGTTGTGTGACGAACTGGATGACAGCGATCACCAGCGACTCGTTCCACATATGGCAGTTCTGCCAAAGCCGCCATGCCAGCTCTTCCTTATCTCCCCTGTATGTCATCAGTCCATCTGAGATCAGCTTTGAACTATGGTACAATCCCCTGTTGTCCAGGAATGTGAAAGCATGCTCCACCGCCACCGCGTCCCCTATAGAATACAGGGCGTGCAGCACGTTCTCGCGGCAGTAAACGGTGGCATTGTCCATATATTTGAGAAGGATGTTCACCATCTGTTTTCTGAACGTTCCCATATAGGGATGATACAGCAAGATCACATACGCAAAAAAAGCTCTCTCCATAGCGCTCCTGGTGCCGTACTCCACCGCCAGAGCCAGAAAATCTTCATAGCAGTCCTTCAGATAATCCGAGACGCCGCCATTCCCAAGACAGCGCTCCATCACATTATTGTATGCGATCAGCTGATTTGTCCTTTTGAGTTTCCTGCGCAGACGCCGCCTGTGCTGGCGCATCATCTGATTTGTACATTCCTCTTCGTTCCAGATGCGCTCAAGCTCAGTCTCCCAGCGCCTGGATCGGCCATCTTGTATAAACTGCCTGATCTTCATATAGAAAATGTATGCGATATTGAAAAAAAGCAGTGTGAGACAGATAAACATATAAAAATATATGATGTAGTTGATATTGGGTGTTCTCATCTGTCTCCTCTCCATCTGTCCTGTATGATATAGTAAGATTCTTTTAATCTCTCATGGCAGGGTACGGCTCCGCCCCAGCCTTTCAGGGATACTGGCTGCATGGAGACAGGGTGGTCTGCGCCCCCTTCCCCGACCCCGATCCAGAGCTGCGTGATCTCCTGCGGCCTGACGCCATAGTAATCATAATAATCACCGTGGATCTGCATTGCAGAGGGATTTGAAAAATTGAGCATCAGCCAGGGCAGACGTATCTCCACCCGATCTTCTCCAAAACAAATGTCTGTCAGCGAATGATACTCTGGTGACTGCGGATTTCCGTTGCCATGAACCAGATGCCCTGTGTCATAAAATTCCAACGAATATACATCCAGAATATCGTCCGGGATCCAGCCCGCCGCCATCTGGAGCCGCAGATCTATCCTGCGCTCCAGATCCAACGGTTTCTCCACCACCATACGGCTCTCATAAAATACACTGCTGTCGTCCCTGGGTGTATGGATAAATGGATTTCTGCCGTCTACTTCCTCCATAAAATTGATGCGTGCCGCATCTGAAAACTCATGTACCAGCAGCCTGCTGTCTGTCTCCCCGTCCACACACAGCAAAAAATCTGCTTCCCTGTCAAAGAAGATATCCTTCCCCTCACCGTCCGGATAAACACAAGACCCTCTTTCCTGTAAAGTGTCGATCGGCACATACAGGCGTCTGCCGGACAGTTCTTTCCCCTGTATCAAGAGATAGATCCCCTCTGCGTCATATTTGACAGAGAGCACGAATCCTTCCGGGCTGTCCACAATCTGATCCTCCTCTGACCACTCTGAAGCATCGCCGTCCACGATGCACGCCGCCTCGTCCTCCCCGGGCACAAACGCCATAATACCGCAATTCTGCCCTGCAGTCTGCAGATCGTGCCACAAGCTGTTCTCCGGCAAAACTGAGGCAAACGCAGTATTCCAGGTTTTCTGTTCCCACGTATCCTGCCATGTGGAAATAAATCCTCCTGACCACCCCGCCGAGACAAGGTCCTCATACATCTGTACGATGTTCTCACCCTGCTGCCTTTCGGTCAGCGCAGACTCGTCCGACTTCGTCTTCCCCCTTGCAGTCGAATATTGGAAACCGGCCACCACGGGCATTGTATGATATCGTTTTAACAGTTCCAGATAACCATCATACCGCGACGCCGGATCGACGGCTGCCATGATATCTGCCAGCTCCAGCTTCTGTGTCTCACTCAGATAATCCATAAACCTGTCACAAAACCGAAATACCCTGTACGTGGCAAAATACCCTGACTCCAGCTTTTCAGCAGGCTGTATGTGCTCTGGGTCAAGATGACAGAATTTCGCCAGCATCTGTGCATATTGCTGCTCGTATTCCAGAAAATCTATCGTCGGATCACAGACAAAGCTCACCAGCCGCTGACACTTGTATTTGTCTGTCTCGTATTTTACCAGCTGGTCCATCACCTGTGCCAGAATACTTTCAAAATTTGTGGCCTCCTCAGTTGTCACAAAATACTCTCCCTGATATCCATTCCTCAGCACCTGGTTGTGATCCGTATAAGCCACTGTCTCCGCAGACCACTCATCCCCTACCTGATAACCGATCACCCACCTCGAGATATCTTTGAGATACACGCCGCTGCCCTCTGCATCATTCAATTCGATGACACACTTTCCATGGATGACATCCACAGCCCTTTTTGCATCTGCCTTCAACTGTCCCAGAAACGCATCCGCCGAAGCATCCTCGAACCCATAGTTTGCTGCCTCGCTGACTCGTATCCCCTGGATCAGATAGAGCGGTGTCTCTTTCCCGCTGTTAAACGCATAGAATGCATTGTAAAAATCATCGTCCATTATAGTATACACACGGACTGTATTGGCGCCCATCTCCCACACATTTTCCAGCCAACGCTGATATGTCTCCTGATCCGCCGCAAATTCTCCCAGATAATGTCCTGCCACCGATGCGGAGAGATCCACTCCTTTTATGACCAGAGTCTCCCCGCTATCCGCCACACAAAGTTCTGTGCCAGCCACCGTAAAGTCAACCCTGACCGCACTGTCATGATGAAGATCAATATAGATCCCTTTGATAAACACTGCGTAAAGCACTCCCAGTATGAACAGTGCCGCCGCGGTACTGCCTATGACAAACTTCTTCACTGCCAATCCTCCCCGTCAATAATTCCGCTTCAGGGCATTCCTGGATTCGCGGCAATATTGTAGCAGTGTCTCAATATTGCGGTCCATCCATCTTCCACGGTCACGGATCTGATCCTTTAGCTGCTGCACCGACTCCTCATAGCTTGTATAATTCCGCTCCACGGGAGACAGATAATTGATGTCATCGACCTGCTCCAGCAGAAACACATAACCATACTTATCATAATTGCGGTCAACCGCATCTCCAAGATACGCGATCGTTTCGTCTATCATGCGGTTCAGATTCTCATCGCTCAGTATATCCTTGCGCAATGCTCTGTACTGATAGATCACTTCATCCACAAAAAGCTCATCCCGCAGCATTTCTCCAAACCATGGTGACTGTACCATATCGAAACCATTTTCATCGGTCGAGAAATAGATGTAATTATCACTGCCATTGTTGAAATCCCAGACCACGGGTTTTACCTTTCCCCGGACATCTTTATAGTAATATGTGGAAAATCTGCCTGCATCCATATTTTCAAAAAATTCATTGATCACAAAGTACCGGGCAAATTCCGCTATATCGATGTACCGGGAATAGCCCTTTAACCTGTCACCGGACCCGCGCATATACAAAGATCTCTCGATCGCACTGATCTCTGACTCCACATATGACTTTTTCTCAGGCGTGCAGGTGTCTTTGCCCGGATAGAGCAGATCAAGTGAAGATACGCCTCCCTTATAGGTAGTGTGCTCTCGGAAACTCGAATCCCTTATTTTACAAGGTATCCGCAATTTCCAAAATTATAGTTTCACCTCTATT
>VSNO01000150.1 GCA_009774375.1 Lachnospiraceae bacterium | reverse complement strand
ACCCCATTGATTTATTCTGCATTCATGATATGATAGCATTTCGAGAAAGCAAATGGCAGCCCCGGAAGGAAATTTATGTACCGGGATTGTGCAGGTGCGATCAGCGAAATCTTACAGGATCAGAGGGGTATCAATATGGAAAAGCAGGCAGTTTACAGTATGACAGAGGGAAGCCCGGCAGGGTTGCTTCTCAAATTCACGATTCCGATGCTGATCGGAAATCTGTTTCAGCAGTTTTACAACATGGTCGATTCCATTGTGGTGGGGCGGTTTGTGGGGGCCAATGCGCTGGCTTCAGTGGGTGCTACAGGCTCTCTGAATTTTTTACTGTTTGCGATGAGTTTTGGTATTTCCGCCGGAGTGGGTGTCGTGGTATCGCAGCATTTTGGCGCAGGGCAGATGGATATGGTCGAAAAGAGTATTATCAATGGCATGTATCTGCTGGCTGTGGTTTCTGTCATAATGGGAATGATCGGTATCACATCGGCAAGATGGGTGCTCACGGTGCTGGATACGCCGGAGGCCATATTGGACGATGCCGTCACGTACATGCGCGTTTCATGTGCGGGGATCCTCGCGATCGCGGCGTACAACGGTGTGGCGTCGGTGCTGCGTGCGCTGGGGGATTCCAGGACGCCGCTGTATTTTATGATGGCGGCGTGTTTTGTCAATATCGGGCTTGACCTGCTGTTTGTCATCTTGTTTGGCTGGTCTGTGTTCGGGGTGGCGCTAGCGACAGTCATCGCGCAGCTTGTGGCGGCGGTGGGAGCATTTACATACGCACTGCGCAGGATAGCGTATTTTCGCATTCAGAAGGAGAACCGTCCTCCGCGGAAGGATATCATGCTGCGCTGTTTCAGGCTGGGAATCCCGATCGCAATGCAGAATGCCCTGATCGCCTTTTCCTGCATTTTTTTGCAGAAGATCGTCAACGGCTTTGGGGAGAATGTGGTCGCGGCAAACACTGCGCTCGGGCGGATCGAACAGCTCGTGCAGCAGCCGTACAATTCACTCGGGGCGGCGCTCACGACGTATACCGGGCAGAATATCGGAGCAGGGAAGACCGACAGGGTGAAGCAGGGGTATAGGGCCGGTTTTCGGAGTGTCATAGTGTTCAGCATCGTCATGCTGATCCCGTGCCAGCTGTTTGGAAGGCAGATCGTGGGTGTGTTCGTGACAGAGCCGGAGGTCATCGCGATCGGTGCGAAGGGACTTTCGATCACAAGCTGGTTCTATTTCTTCCTGGGCATGATCTATGTGGCGAGAAGTGTGCTGAACGGAGCGGGAGATGCCGCATTTGCGATGATCAATGGTCTGATGGAGGTGGCAGGGCGCGTCGGGTTTGCCCTTCCGCTCACGATGATACCGTTCATCGGCGTGTGGGGGATCTTTCTGACGACCGGACTCACATGGGCGTTGACCGGCATTGTCAGCATGGGGCGTTATCACAGCGGAAAATGGGAATTTAAAGGAATTTCATAAAGCATAAAGATTAGTGCTTTACTTGTCAGGGAAATGTGTGTAAAATATGGAGGTAGAGCCGAGTGGGCGAAATGCGATAGAATCATTAAAAAGGGATCATAAAAAAATGAAATGCTGGAATCCAGATCGAAAACTGCATAAATACCTTGCCTGTTGTGTGATCCTGGCGGTAATCATGGTGCTGGGCTCCTGTGGCAGCCAGGGAAAGAACCAGCCGGATGTGCGTCAGGGAAGCGGAGCGGATGCGGCGGACACAGGGCAGCAGCCCGGCGCAGCGGAGAGGGAGAGTTACGGCTCCGTACTCGCATCATATGGGATTTCGCTGCCTGTGAGCAGACCGGGCATCTACGTTGACGTGACGGGGTATGTGTCAGGCAGGGAGAAAAAGGTGATATTTGCGGGGGACAGGCATGGGCGGACTTTTGACGTGGTGCGCAGCCGTGACGGCGAGGTGGTCTATACGGGGCTGATACCGCACGGCGAGGTGGATCAGCTGAGCGGCGAAGTTCTGAGTGTGGGCGATTTCTCCGCCTTTGACGAACCGGGGACATACTATGTTCACACGGAGATCGTGGGGCGGTCATACTCGTTTGTGATCGCTGAGGACACGTATGAGAATCTGTTCCTGAATATGTTAAAAAACATCTCCAATACCGATATGCAGGAAAGTCCTGAGGGTGTGTGCGATATGAGCTTTGGAATGCATGCAGCCATGTATGCGCTGCAGTGCAATGGCGCGCTTTTTGAGGCGGCGTACCAGCATCTGGATCAGGATGAGAAGGATCAGCAGCTCGTCACACAGCTGCTGTATATGGGAAAGTGGCTGAGTTCCAGACAGAAGAGCGACGGGAGCATGTACGGTGATCTGGAGGCGACAGCGGCATTTTGCGGGATCATGGCGATGAGCCAGGATATGTTTGGGCGTTATGAGGCAAACGTAGGCAAAGAATACCAGCAGGCGGCAGAGGCGGCGTGGAGATGGATCGAGCAGCAGCCGTGTGAGGATGAACGTGAAAAAGCAGCGCGGTTCTATGCAGCGGCACAGCTCTTTAAGGCGGAGGGCGGTGCGGGATACAGGACCATTGCGGAGCAGTTCCTGCGGGAAAAGGCAGAGGATTATTCCAGCGAGCAGTTTGTCTTCTACGGTGTTCTGACGTATATCAGTGCAGAAAAAGGCACCGACCGGGATCTTTGCACATATATTATGAGGGATATGGTTGACCGGGTGGAAGCGATCTGTGAGGAGGCGAAGCAGGACAATGTCTTTGGCACAGGCACGAGAACGGTTGAGGAAAATATGTCCAACATGCTTCACCTGAGTTTTGTGAACTACATGACGCCCAGCAAGGAATATACTGTTATTGTCGAGAATACCATACAATATATGGGTGGGCTCAATGAGGGTGGTGTCTGTTATATAGGGGCAGATGGCACACAGGTACAGAGCTTCGAGTGGAAGGGAATCCTGCTTTTGGGCATGAGTGATCTGATCGGGAATATCAACCAGTTGAAGAAATAGGATGGCGGCAGCAGAGATGAGTGGGGGAATGAAAATGAAAATCATAGTTTTGGCAGGTGGAATCAGTACGGAGCGCGATGTGTCGCTGGTGACAGGTTCCATGATCTATCAGGCGCTCAGGAAAAAGGGACACGAAGCCGTGCTTCTGGATGTGTATCTGGGATATGAGGGAGATCCGGACGATATTTTTGCCATAGACAGAGACTGGAGTGAGAATTTTGGCAGGATTTCGGAGATCGATCCGGATATCAGTGCGGTGAAAGCGCTTCGGAAGGAGAACCCGGAATGTGTGATCGGGCCGAACGTCATCGGGATCTGTTCGCAGGCAGATATCGTATTTCTCGCACTTCACGGGCAGAACGGCGAGGATGGAAAGATACAGGCGATGTTTGACCTGCTCAACATCAGATATACAGGCACGGACTATCTGTCAAGCGCGCTTGCCATGGATAAGGCAGTCTCCAAAGAGCTTTTTCACAAATACGGGATACCGACGCCAAAGGGGATCACGATCTGCAGAAATGAGCGGCAGCTGATCGATACATGGAATATCTTTCCCTGTATCGCGAAGGTAAACTGCGGTGGATCCAGCGTAGGCGTCTATCGGGCGGACGACAGGCAGCAGCTGGATGCGGCATTGGAAAAAGCGTTTGCTTTCGAGGACAGGGTGATCATTGAGCAGTACATAGACGGGCGGGAGTTCTCGATCGGCGTCATTGACGGGAAGGCGCTTCCCGTGATCGAGATCGCGCCAAAGGCGGGTTTTTATGATTACAAAAATAAATATCAGGCTGGATCGACAGTGGAGACTTGTCCGGCGGAGCTTGATGCGAATGTGACGAGAGCGATACAGTCCTGCGCGGAGACCGTCTACAGGGCGCTCCGGCTGAAAACATATGCGCGGATGGATTTTCGGATGGACAATGCGAACCAGTTTTACTGTCTGGAGGCCAATACGCTGCCGGGGATGACGCCGACATCACTGCTTCCACAGGAGGCGGCAGCTGTGGGGATGAGCTTTGAGGATTTGTGCCAGCGAATTATTGACAGCTCTATGAAAAAATATAAATGAACGCAAAATAATGGCAGCGATACCGCAAAGAACAAAATACGAAATAGCTGCCAGCAATGGAGGGGCTGTCATGAAGAATATGACATTGAGAAAGATCGCGGAGGCGGTGGACGGAGTCCTTCATATTGGGGGAAGGACGTCTGCCGCCGATGCGGATACGGCGGAAGCGGAGGGAGTAGTGCTCGATTCGCGGAAGGTCGGGAAAGATTTTGTCTTTATAGCAACGCGCGGTGAACGTGTGGATGGACACAGCTTTATCGGTCAGGTATTCAATGCCGGTGCGCTGGGGGTCATCTGCGAGAGGGCTCCGGAGGATCCAGGGGGTGCATATATTGTCGTCAGGGATAGTTTTCAGGCGCTGAAGGATCTGGCGGAATACTATCGAAGACAGCTGGACATCAGGGTGGTAGGCATCACCGGGAGTGTCGGGAAGACCAGCACGAAGGAGTTTGTGGCAAGCGTGCTGTCAAAAGGCTTCCGTGTCCTGAAGACAGAAGGGAACTTTAACAACGAGGTAGGACTTCCGCTGACAGTGCTGCAGATCCGGGAGGACTGTGAGATCGCTGTCCTGGAGATGGGGATCAGCGACTTTGGCGAGATGCACAGACTGAGCCGGATCGCCAGGCCGGATGTGTGTGTCATCACGAACATCGGACAGTGCCATCTGGAGAATCTCGGGACAAGGGACGGGATACTCAGGGCCAAGACGGAGATCTTTGATCACATGCAGGAGGGCGGCCGCATCTGCCTGAACGGCGATGATGACAAGCTGGTCACGATCAGGGAAGTCAGGGGGAGTGTTCCGGTGTTTTTTGGCAACGGGGATAACTGTGCAGTCTGCGCGGATCATTATGAGAACAGGGGATTGATGGGCAGCAGGGCGCAGATCCATGTCAGGGAGACGGTCGGGAAAGCCGAGGCAGAGATGGCCTTTACGGCGGAGATACCGCTTCCCGGGGAACATATGCTGTACAATGCACTTGCCGCGACAACGGTGGGGGTGCTGTTTGGACTGAAGGCACAGCAGATCCGGGCCGGGATCCGTGAGGTGGAGGCTGTCGGGGGCAGGAGCCATGTGATCCGCACTGACAGGCTGATACTGATCGATGACTGTTACAATGCCAACCCCGTCTCGATGAAGGCGGCGATCGATCTGCTCCATATGACAGATGTATCGGATCTGGCGGCGGATGTCTCGGAGATAGCGGTCGCATCCAATGCGGCAGAAGTTTCGGATACGATCGGGCTTCCAGACAGCACGGCGCGGCAGGGAAGGTACAAAAATGTTCGGAAGGCGGCGATCCTCGGGGATATGTTCGAGCTCGGCACAGACGAGGCGGCATTGCACCGTGAGGTCGGCATCTATGCGGCAGGGAAAGACATTGATGTGATTATCTGTGTGGGGAGATTGTGCCGGAACATGTATGACGGCGTGAGGAGCGTGGGGAATCCGTCTGTAAGCCCTTATTACTATGAGAGCAAGGAGGCGTTGTTCGCGGACATCGGTGAGATCATCCGCGACGGCGATATTGTGCTCGTCAAGGCATCGCACGGGATGCATTTTGAGGAGATCATAGAGAGATTGTCATAGTGCCTTTGCACTTCATACGATATGAAAAACGAACCCGGAAATGCCTGCTGGCCGCATGCGTTCCGGGTTCATCTTTATGCACATTATATATTTTCCTGATTTTTATGGTACGTCTCCATGATGATCTCCTGCACATAGGGCGCCAGCTTTTTCTGCTGTTCTCTGGGGAGCTCCCTGATGTAGATCGGTTTTCCATATTCAATGATAACATGTGCTTTTTTGATCCATGGAAACTGGTTCTCAAAGACGGCGGCACTGTTGTTGATCGTCATGGGGACGATCGGGCAGTCTGCCTTTGCGGCGATCCTGAAGCTTCCCTCGTGAAAGGGCAGCAGCGTGCCTTCCTCCTTGTTCCGGGTCCCTTCGGGGAAGATGCAGATGGACTTGCCGTTTTTCATCAGGTCGATCGCTGCGAGAATGGTCTGCATGCCGGCCTTGACATTTTCCCGGTCGAGGAACAGGCAGTGGAGATTGCGCATCCAGATATTGAGCAGGGGAACTTTTTCCATGCTCTTCTTTGCGATGTAACCGGTGGGACGCGGGACGCGTATGTAGGTCAGCACCACGTCAAAGAAGCTGCGGTGATTGCCGATATAGAGCACAGGCGTGTCCGACGGGATATTTTCCTCGCCGATATAGTCCACTTTCGCGCCTGCCAGAAATCGCACGCACCGGAATGCCCAGTTGACGATCGCCAGGCTGGAGCGGCTCTTGAGATCGGGACTGTATCTGCCGATGATCCATTCCACCAGCATGACCGGCATGCTCAGTATCAGAAAGAGGATGACAAAGCCAGCCACGAGAATCAATCGAATCATAAATTTACCATACCTTTCCACAATAATATACCAATGAATATATCTTATACATTTTTGCAGGTAAAATCAACCAAAAACGTATATCTTTTTGAATTAAGACATAATTATAGATAAAAGAGTTCGTTGCGATCGATATGAATTAGGAGGAAAGATGGACATATTTATGGATTGGATGAGAAAAAGGAAAACCCGGGTTGTACTGACAGCGCTGACAGTATTTCTGATCCTGGGGACACTGGGCTGCAGCGCGAAGGAGGAGATCCCGGAGGATAAGATCAATGATCTTGATTTTACGGTAGTCGGGGAGGACCAGCAGCCGGATTCCCTGAAGGATATCATCGCGGAGAAGTATGCAGACGCATTTCAGATCAGCTATACGCTCGGAGAGGATCTGTACATAGCCGTCGGATACGGTGAGCAGCCAAGCGGAGGATACAGTATCAGTGTCAACGCATTTTATGAGACAGAGGATACCGTGGTCATCGACACGACACTGATCGGACCCGGAAAGGCGGAGAATGTGACGAAGACGCCGACCCGTCCATATATCGTGGTAAAGACGCGAAATATCGCGGATAAGATGATAGAATTTAAGTAAAATATATGATAAAATGTTCATAGAATTTGCGGCAGTGTCAGATAGAGATGGATACAGGGAATTTGGAAGAGAGGTACAAAGAGATGATGTTGATAAAAAACGGTATGGTCATCGATCCCGCAAACAGGATCGAACAGCCGGCAGATGTTCTGGTAAAAGATGGAAGGATCCTGAGGATCGCAAAGGAGATCACAGAGGAAGGCTTAAGTCCATCCGACAGCGCATGCGGTACGGATTGCGAGACGATCGACGCGTCCGGCTGTATCGTCGCACCCGGACTGGTGGATGTGCATGTGCATTTCCGGGATCCGGGTTTTACGTATAAGGAGGATATCGAGTCCGGCGCCCAGGCTGCGCTGAGAGGCGGTTTTACGAGCGTGGTGCTGATGGCGAACACAAAGCCCGCAGTCGACAACGCTGATACGCTGCTGTATGTCATCGAAAAGGGGAAAAAGACAGGTCTGAAGGTATACACCTGCGCCACGGTGACAAAAGGAATGGCTGGAAAGGAACTGACGGACATGGAGATGCTCCTGGAGAAAGGGGCGGCAGGGTTTACCGATGACGGGATTCCGATCATGGATGCAGGATTGCTGGAGCGCGCCATGACGGAAGCGGCGTCGCTCCATGTACCGGTCAGCCTTCACGAGGAAGATCCCGGACTGATCTCCAATAATGGCGTGAACAGGGGAAAGGCGTCGGCGTATTTTGGGATCGGCGGTTCCCCGAGGGAGGCGGAGATCTCTCTGATCAGGCGCGACCTGGAAATTGCATTAAAAACAGGCGCTATTTTAAATGTACAGCATATCAGCACGAAAGAGGGGGTGGAGCTTGTCAGACAGGCGAAGAAGAAAGCGGCGCTATCGGGCATGAACAATATCCATGCCGAGGCGACACCCCATCATTTCAGCCTGACGGAGGAAGCGGTGATCGAACATGGAACGCTCGCGAAGATGAACCCGCCGCTGCGCGGGGAAGCTGACAGGCAGGCGATTATCGAAGGGCTGCGGGATGGAACGATCGACATCATCGCCACAGACCACGCCCCGCACAGCCAGGATGAAAAAGCCAGGCCGATCACAGAAGCGCCGAGCGGCATTATCGGTCTGGAAACGGCGCTGGCGCTTGGCATTACGAATCTGGTCAGTCAGAAGCGGCTGACCATGGTGCAGCTGATCGAGCGGATGTCGGCGAATCCCGCGCAGATGTACAGGCTTTCTGCAGGGACACTGGCGCAGGGGAGCGCAGCCGACATTGTTATCTTTGACGCCAATGCATCGCAGGTGGTGAAGGATTTTGCATCAAAGTCGTCCAATTCACCATTTATGGGTCAGACACTGCAGGGGGTCGTGAGATATACGATCGTGAATGGGAATGTCGTATACCGGCGCAGATAAGGAACCTTCCTGTGATCAACCATCGCGCATAGCACTCGGTGTTATCCCATACACTTTCTTGAATGCGCGCCGGAAGGTGTTTGCATTGTTGTATCCGACAGAGAGATACAGCTCGTTCAGGCTGATATCGGTCTCCCGTATGAGCCGGGACGCCTCGCTCAGGCGTATGTTTTCCAGGTATGTGGAGAAGTTCACACCCTTTTTCTCCTTGAAGAGATGTGAGAAGTAGCTCTCCGATATCTGAAACTCGTCTGAGATTTTATTGAGTCCGATCGAAGGATCGGCATAATTCTCATGAATATACCTCTCGATGGTCGAGATCAGGTCTGTATCGTCGGTCTTGATGGTAAACAGCTTACAGAGCTGCAGCGCGATATCTTCGCAGAGCTTGAAAGAAACGTGCTGGTTAAAGGTCTCGTCCAGATTCCTGATCGCTTCTGCCGGTGTGTTTGGCGGAAGCGCAAATCTTGCCTTCAGCAGCGTGTTGCGGATATCGGACAGCAGGAACTGTACCATGTTGATCGGCAGGGCGCGCTCCTCAATGTTCTCCTGATGCAGCAGATTAAAGAGCTCCAGCACCTGGGAAGTGTTTCCTGTCGTGATGAAATGGATCAGTTTCGTCGAAAGCTCTGTCGGATAGTAAAATGCACTGGAATCCTTCTTGATGAATTCATACGGAAAGAAGATATAGTTTTTACTGGTATAGTTGACCGCTTCCATCGCCTGCTGGTAGGATTCCCATACATTTAAAATATTATCGGTATTTTTTCCGATGCCCGCAAAGAGCCAGATCCCGTACGTGTCCAGCAGATAGTCGTGCAGTTTGATGACCGCTTCATTCGTCCGAAGGATCAGATCCTTCCCGACACCGGGTCTTCCGACGACAATGAGCGCATAAATGCGGTCGGAAGGACTGAAATAATAGAGCGGCGTTCCAAGGAATTGTTCCAGTGTCTCCCGAACGATCCGGTTGCACTCTTCGAGGGTGATAAACTCATTTGGGGCTGACTGGTATTCATTGGAACTGTTGTATGCGACCACGTACAGGCCGTTATAAATAAGGTTGTCTTCCGTCAGTCCGAGAAAGTCTTTCGCGTAGGAAGCTTCCTCAGGGGAGACGATCATGCCTCTCAGAAACTGACGCACGTATGAGTTAAAGATGATCGGCCGCTGGCTGTCCATAACTTCTTCTAAGTGGCTTTTTTCCTCCTGCAGATCGCTCTTTTCCTGTTCCGTAACCTGCAGCTGCTGGTCAAGTTCTATGATCGGCCGTATATTTCTCTCAGAAAACATGAAGATGATGATCAGTCCGCCCACTAGCGCCGCCACAAACACGGTGGCATACAAAATTTGAGGAGGTGCATTATTTGTGGTGGCATCGTAGGAGGGGTGGCTGTAGTAGTATGTATAGTCCGTATCAGCTGAGGTGTAGACACCCATGGACATGTCCTGAGACTGCAGATAATCTTCCATCTCATCAAGCAGACCGTCCGTGATCAGGCTGTCAAAATTTTCACTCTCCGGCGTATGCAGTGACAGGATATTGTCGGAATGCATCGTGCGGACTGACAAATAGCGGTATGGGGAATCTGATTCCAGGCACTCAAACAGGGAGGAAAGTTTTTCCTCCTCCAGGACAAAGCATGCGATCACGTCAAGATCCATATAGTACAGGTCATTCATGTTGATCATATACATATAGTAGTTTTTGCTGCTGAAAGGCCGGAATACGTTCATCGGGATAAAGCGATAGTAATCGGAAGGGGATGTAAGGGCTTTCAAAAACGTTTCATGTTCTTCCGCAGGATAATCCTTGATCCAGGCGTAAAATCGCGCCTCCTGGATAAAGAAACCGGATCCAAGCACAAAATCTGACTTCGGAAAATAGCAGAAAAATTCGGTCATCGGCAGAAGCGCCTGGGGAAACACATCAGTAGCCATGGTGGTCGCGACAGCGTTTCCAAGGTCAAAGAGCTTGCTGTCGATCTCGTCCGCCCTTGCCAGCTTGCGCACTCTGCTGTCCTGCAGGAGCTGGCGGCAGTAGGCTTCCATGATCTCAAGATCTGTCTCGAAGAGCTCCGCATTGCTCATGAGTGTCGACTTGACCTGCCACTGATACTGGCTGCGCGCGTTTTGGGTGTCGGAGATATACAGATGGACAAACAGTACCAGTATGAAGAAGAGAAAGATGCTGTAGGAGGACACCATCTTAAGCATCATTGCCTGTCTGTCATTCTGCCCGGAATTTGTAGAGCCTGTACAATTTTCGGGTGAATTTAGGTCATTTTGTATAGCCTGGGATTTTTTACTCACGTTTATTA
>VSNO01000015.1 GCA_009774375.1 Lachnospiraceae bacterium | reverse complement strand
AAACGGGATCAGACAAAACAGCATTAACAGTATCATGAAACAATGAACTCCGATTTGGAAAGCCTTACTTTTTTCACCCATTTCTTTTACCTCCACACGTTAAAATAATGCGCTTTCCTGATCGATCTTCCGCACGATCATATTGGCGGATAACACCAGGATAAAACCGACCAGCGACTGATAGACTGCCGCTGCAGACGCCATGCCGATATTGTTGAGTTCCATCAGGCCGCGGTATACATAGGTATCGATCGTATTGGTGACGTCGATCAGCGGACCACTGTTCATCGGCACCTGATAAAAGAGACCAAAATCGGAATAGAAGACACGTCCGACAGACATCAATACCAGCGTGATGATCGTTGTTTTCAGGCCGGGCAGTGTGATATGCCAGATTCTTTTCCACCTTCCGGCGCCGTCGATCGCAGCGGATTCATACAGGCTGGTATCAAGCCCGACCACGGTAGCATAATAGATGATACAGTTGTATCCGAGGTTTTTCCACACATTTACGATAACGAGAATGAACGGCCAGTATGTAGGATCCGAATACCAGGAAATAGAGTTTTTCCCCATTGGCTGCAGGATACTTTTATTGATAAATCCTGTGTCTGTACTCAGAAAACCATAGACCAGATAGCTGACTACGACGATCGAAATCAGAAAAGGTACTAAGATCACCGTCTGGTAGACCTTCTTGGCCATGACAGATTTCAGCTCATTGAGCAGAATCGCCACCGCGACGGCCAATATCGTTCCGATAACGATAAACAGCATATTGTAGACTAAGGTGTTGCGGGTGATCGTCCATGCTTCTTTTGTCTTAAACAAAAATTCAAAGTTGTCCAGTCCGGTCCAGGGGCTGCCAAGGATCCCCTTGGCGTAGTTAAATTTCTTAAAGGCAATGATAATGCCTCCCATGGGGATGTAGTTGTTGATGATCAGATACACCAATCCCGGAACCATCATAAAGTAGAGCGGAAGATACCGTTTATATTTTTTCATTTTCTTTGACATATCAGACTCCAATCTCAGGCGTCAGGAATATTTGTATATACTCGCTCCGCCTGCGCATAAAGTGAATATGGCGGCAGTTCCCCCGCCGCCATATTATTTAACGGAATTTCTCACTGATTTGCTTCCAGCCATGCGTCCAGCTGTTTCTGCTTTTCAGCAATGATCGCGTTTGCCCCGGCGCTCTCGAGTTCCGCGATGAACTGCGGAATCGTTGTCTCCGGGTCCAGTGAACCCGCCATCAATGCATGATCATATTTCGCGACTACATTGGCGCATGCTGCCACTTCACTCTGGATCTCAGTATTGTCCCATGCGAACCCCTTTGCGGGTGACACGATCGCGTTTTTATTGAAGCTCTCTGTCTGTGTCCAGATATCCTCCGGATTGCCGTTCCATACGTAGGAGATCATTTCGTTTGGCCATGCCCACGGGAGGCTTAGATAACCGGTATTTGCCCCGTTGATCCCCTCGGGATAATCTACGATCCCTTTTTCCGCATCGATGACTTCATAGTGCTGGCCTTCAATGCCGTTGATCAGAATATTGGCAAGTTCAGGATTCGTATAGATTTCGTTTAACACCTGGACAGCTCTTTCCGGCTGTTTGCTGTTGTGGGGTACATACCACACGATGTCGACGCGGGTCGTCGTGGTGTAAGGGGGGATCAGTTCGACGACTGCGATCTCCTTGCCGGATTCTTTTGCTATTTCCTGCTCTATTCCGGGTTTTGTATTCGAGAATCTGCCGAATGCCTTCCCCGCGCCGATCAGACTGTTCGCGTTTTCTGTGCTGGTGGATGCATCCGGCATGATCAGGCCCTTCTGCGCCCAGTCATAACGGAGTTTTGCTTCATCATAATAAGCATCAGAGGCATAGTAGTTGATGACCTCCGTATTGTCGGAATCTACACTGAGCAGTGAACCGATATCCCCGCCCAGGTCATCCTGCTTTGTCATGCTGCTGCAATAACCGGTGTGCGATACGATCGGATATACGTCAGGGTACAACTCTTTTACTTTTGTCAGCAGCGGCTCCAAGTCCTCCTGCGTCTTGATCGCGGTGTAGTCGATCCCCGTGGCGTCTGCCATCTCTTTATTAAAGGCAAATCCCCATCCGGTCGCCTTTTCCTTGTTGGACGGCACGCCATAGATATTTCCGTTGAACGTCACACAGCGCCAGTCATCCAGGCTGATCTGTTCCTTCAGGTCTTTGCCATAGCCATCCAGGTAATCATCAAGCGGTAAGATCTGACCGCTGCTGATCGCTGTTGTCACGTTTCCGCAGTATTGGTACATCAGATCCAGCTTTTCATTGGAAGCCAGCATAAGATTTACCTGCTGGTCATAGCTTCCGAAACCAACCCTGGTCACTTCGATTTCCGTATTAAATTTTTCTTTTGTGATCGCGCTGGCTGCTGCGGAGACTTTCTGACAGTCCTCCGTGGAAGCATCTCCCGGCGCCAGGATCTTGACTGTATAGGCCTCCTGCCCGCTGGTATTTTGTTCGGAAGCAGTTCCCTGTGCGTCGGAGGATGCCTGTCCTTGATCTCCGGGATCTGCCTGTTTGCCGGAGCTGCATCCGGCAAGCAGGCTGGCAGTCATCAACACGCTTAAACTCAATGCTGCAAATTTTTTTGGTTTCATAAAATATACCTTCCTTTCACCTGTTTATGTAAAAATTGTATCTGAAAACGGTAGAGGAAGGCTATAAATATTGTGACCTAAACTTTATATATTATGACATTTTACGATATGAAAACACTACTGTTTTTGGTCGTTTTGCCTATATTCGCTGGGCGACATTCCGTAACTTTTCCGAAAAACCTGTGTAAAATATGAGAAATTTGTATAACCTATATTAGAAGCGATCACACTGACAGGCAGGCTGGTGCTCCTGAGCATGGCGGCAGCCATTTTGAGTTTTTCCTGAACAATGTAATCTGTTAAAGAGATGTTTTTTTCTTTCTTAAATAATCGTGACAGATATTCGGGATTCATATAAATATTATCTGCGATATCTGTGCGGCTGATGTTCTGATGGATGTTTTTCCTGATATAAGCGACCGCCCTGTCGACAGGGGCAGTCTCCCTGCTGTTCTCTTCAAGTCCTTTCAGATAGGTAATCACGAAATCCACCAAATGATACATCTGGCTCAAAGATTCCGTTGATTTTTTCAGGGCCATAACATCGTATTCCTGCTGGAATGCCTCGTGAGCCCTCACGCTGTGCGTACCCAGAAGCTCAAAGAACATCTGAAGAAAATCCTGCTGAAAATAGGCTAAGGTCTTTTTGCTGATCCTTCCTTTTGCCTCCATTCTTCCGAAATAATCCTGTACCATATCGCCGACGATGTGATACTGTCCGATCAGAAGATAATGTTTCATCTGTTCAAAATTGGGGGCGTCATACTCTGTTTCTGCATGGATCTCTTCCAGGCCTGTCTGAAAGACGCCTGGTTTCCGGACGAGATTGCTCTCCGCCGATTCCATCATCTGTTTCAGACAGTCCGGCAGCTGTGTCAGCCCGGTTTCTCTGCTCACATAACATGCGACAGACAGGTGCAGCTTTTCCTCTGCCAGATCTACAAAATGATCCAGGTTGCGGCACATATCGTCCTGCTTCCAGACAGAGGTACGATAAAAGACGCCTATGTACGTCTCTTCGTCCATAGCGCAGAAAAACAGGCGGCGGGAGTAATCTCCCAGTATTTCCATAAAGACATTTTCCAGGATAAAGTACAGAAGCTCCCTGTCAACCTTTTCCACCAGATCGTTCCGGTTCAGGATCTGAATGCACACCATCCAGTTTTTTTCTTCTGGTTCAATGTCGATAGCCAGTGTCTTCAGGTACTGTATGACGGTATTTGCGTTTTTTTGCCGTCCAGAGAGATATTCTCTCAGAATGACATCCAAAAGCTCCTTTTCGTGTTTGCTCACATAGCTGCCATATACGAGAACCTGCTGCTGCTTCTGTTCTTTTTGCAGCTGGAGCATCGCCCTTTGCAGGGTACTCTCCACCAGTTCATAGGGAGCCGGCTGGACAAGATAGTCAAAACCGCCGAGCTTTAAAGCCTGCTGCGCATAGGCAAAGTCCGCATGGGCAGTTAGAAAGATAAATTTAATGCCGGGATAACTGCCGCATGCCCACTCAAACAGCTCGAGCCCGCTTCCGTTTGGCATCTCAATATCGCACAGCGCGATGTGGATGTCCTCCCGCAGGATGACCGCCTTGGCGGCGGCACTGTTATAGGCATGAAAAACGTTATGGATACCTAAAAATTTCCAGTCAATTCCCTGCCGGATGCCTTCAACCACATCCGGCTGGTCATCAATGATCAATACATTCATCGGTTACCTCTTGTATCTGTTCTGTGTACGGTTCCCTGTGCAGTGGTATGATCAGTTCGCACAAGGCGCCCTGGTAATTATTCATGCAGGTGATACCTGCTTTTGCGTGATAAAAGATCTCCAGGCGCTGCCGCAGATTGCGGATGCCGGTGGCAGTCCCGCCGTCGTTGTCCGGACTTCTGGTATAATTCGCCAGCGCTTCCTCTGAAAATCCGCATCCGTTATCCTGTATACTGATATCCAGATAGGATTCCTGGTCGGCACTGATAATGTTGGCAGAGATCCGGATCTCCAGGTCGCGGTCCGGACACACGCCATATTTAAAGGAATTTTCCACAAAAGTCTGGATGCACATGATGGGCACATAGGCGTGCCGGGCTTCAGATGGGATATCTGTGCTCAGCAGCACCTTTGTCGCAATGCTTTCCTGCTGGATATGGACATAATTCTCTACCTGGCGGACTTCCTGCTCCAACGGCACTAAAATACTGTTGTTGCGAAATGTATAGCGGATATATTCTGATATGCCCAGGATCATATGCTGGGCCTTATCCGTATGCTTTAGCTGAATGATCCCATAGAGCATCTTCAGGCAGTTCAGATAAAAGTGCGGTTTTAGCTGCTGCTGCAGATACTGGAATTCTGCCTTTTGCTTTGCGATCTCCTGTTCATAAGAATCAATCTTCAGCTGTTCAATCTTGTCCATCATATGATTAAAAGTGCGGCTGAACTCACCCAGTTCCACGAGCAGGCCGTTATAGGACAATCTGGGGTGCAGGTTATCCTGGCGGCTCTCACGCATCGTATGCTTAAAATCGGAGAGCGGCTGAAACAGGACCCGGATCATGATATAGTACACAAGCGGGATCAGGAGCAGCATCAGGAAAGTCAGCATAACAGCAAACAGCTGAAAGTATGTCATATTGCGAAACCCGCTGTACTGTGAAATATAAGCCATCGTTACCTTTCCATATCCAAGCGGGGTGTGTACCACCATGTAATTATTGCCGGATATGCGCTTCGTATAGTAATGATCCCCGTTATGAAATGTCAGATGTGTATCTTTCAGTAATCCGGCTCCGTTCATGGGTTCCATCTGCTGGTCGAAATAGATCAGAAAGGAAGGCGCGGTCAATGGTTCCTCATAAGTAAAGGCGGGACTCAGCTCAATATCCACAAAACAGGCGCTGTATGCGTCCGCAGTGCCGAGGATGCGCACCAGAAACCATTTATCCCTTATCTTTTTCGTGTACCATGCCATGGAAGATTCAGGGAAATCGATCTCTGCGGCATATTTTTTGATATCCTCCCGCAGGTCATGGGAGTAGTCATTGTAATATACGCACCGGCATAAGTCGTTCGCTTTCGAGCATACAGCCATGGAACCCACACAGGAGTAGACAGACTGTATCGTCTTGTAGGATTCCAGGATCTTCCTCGTGCTTTCATGCGCATCGATCGCTTCCTGATGGAACCGCAGCTTCTGATAATCCCAGTCCTGCGCCCAGCTCTGCGCGATCAGCAGCTCCAGCTGTTCCAGGTTGGAGGAAAGCTCCAGCTGATATAGATGGAGGGCGTTCCGGTTTGCGGATGCAACCATCTCTTCCGAACTCTGGATAGTATGCAGGGCAAAATAGACGCTTAATGTAGCAAAGGGCAGCAGAAGTATGATGCCGGATATCAGGAAAAATGTTTTGATCGAATACAATCTTCTGTTACGCATGTTCATACCTCCGCATGAGTTACTTCCTTAAGGGCGCAATTTAACTATAATTCATATAAATAAATTTTTCAATAACATTCTATGAATCCGTCTATTGACAATACGATGGAATCCGGCTATAATGAACATTGTTCATATTGGGCAGATCGAAAAAATGCCGTATGCAGATCAGGCATGCTCTGGCAAAAGAGCATCAGCCGGAAATTGAGAGGAGATGGTTTTGTGAATACGGTTGTTACTTCCAGAGAAGCGATCCTGAATGTCAGCCGGGAACTCGTTATAACGCAGGGGTGGGCAGCTGTCAACATCAGAACGGTTGCGGCGGCGTGCAATGTCTCTGTCGGATCGATCTATAATTACTTCAGTTCCAAATCGGATCTGATCGCGGCGGCCGTGGAGAGCGTATGGTGCGATATATTTCATTTTTCCGAAAATACGAGGGATCCTGACAGTTTTTCAGGCTGTGTCGAGTGGGTCTATGACAGCATGAAAAAGGGCGATGAAAAATATCCCGGATTTTTCACGCTGCATTCCATGAATTTTATCGGAAAAGAAAAACAGAGCGGACAACAATTGATGGCGCGATCGTGGGAACATATGCAGAAGGAGCTTTATACGGTTCTTATGAGCGATAAAAATGTCCGTTCCGATGCTTTTGATGACATTTTTACCCCGGAAAAATTTGTAGAGATCATTTTTTCCCTGATCATCTCTTCATTGCTGCAGCGCAGCTATGACTGCAGTGGAATACTGGGCATGATCCGCAGGGTGCTCTACACAGTTAAGGATAAATAAGAAAGAAAGGAAGGAAGATTTTATGCAGGCGATTGTTGAAACAGTATTTGACACAGTATATCTGATCTCCGTGATCCTCATTGGCATCACGATGATCGTAAAGTGCGGCGGAAAGAAGCAGTACCGTTTATTTGGGATCATGGCCGTTGTACTTGGCGCGGGGGATTCTTTCCACCTGGTGCCGCGGGCATTCGCCCTGTGTACAACGGGCCTGGAGAATTTTACGGCCGCCCTGGGAGCCGGCAAGTTTATAACGTCCATTACCATGACGATATTTTACGTCATTCTGTATTATGTCTGGCGGACAAGATACCAGATCAACGGACAGCGCGGGATAACTGCCGCAGTCTATCTGCTGTCCGCATCGCGGATCGCGATCAGCCTGTTCCCGCAAAACCAGTGGCTGAGTGCATCGTCCCCGCTTTCCTGGGGGATCTATCGCAACATTCCTTTTGCATTGCTGGGCCTGTTGATCATTGTACTGTTCTATAAAAGTGCGAAGGAACAAAAAGACCAGGCATTCAGATACATGTGGCTGACAATCGTACTCAGCTTTGGATTCTATATACCTGTCGTGCTCTGGGCTGATAAGATCCCGCTGATCGGTATGCTCATGATCCCCAAAACCTGTGCCTATGTATGGACTGTTCTGATCGGTTATTTCGCGATGCTCCACGAAAAATGAATGACAGCTGCCCTGTTGGCGTGGACTGCGTGACAACAGCTGTGCTGGTTACGTCTGGCTGTAATGAAGCTGTTTCAAAATAGAACGCGTCAGTTCAGCGGCGATCGAACCGGTGGCAAGATTATCGTTCCGGATGCTTGTGGCAAAGAAACAGGTATGGCCTTCCTGCTCGATGTATCCGACGAACCATCCTAACGTATTGGTTCCATTGATTTCGCCCGTTCCGGTTTTGCCATAGATTCTGCTGTTCCCTTCCGAATACAGGTAGATGGAATCCTTTACAGCACTGATGTTTTCCGGTGAAAAGCCAAACTGGTTGTAATAGAATCTCTGCAGCATTTCAACCTGTTCAATGGGGGATATGCCCAGAGTGGAATCCGCCCAGTAGGAGGAGATGTCCCCGCGGACTGTCTGGTTTCCGTATTCTATTTCTGCGATATAGTCCCTTATGGCAGGGAATCCTGCCTGCCTGTCGATCGCCTGAAAATACCATGTAACCGAATCCTGCATGGCCGACTGCAGCGTCTGGTCGCTGTTCCATGCCTCATAGGCATAGTGTTGTCTGTCCCATTCCAGCAAAGACTGTTCCGGCGAGATGATCCCGGCTTCAAGCCCGAACAGGGCGCTGTATATCTTATAGGTGGAAACAGGCGTGATGCGTGTGACGGCGCATTCCTTATTGTAGATCTGCCATGAGTCATTTTCGGCATCGTACAGGACAAAACTGCCCTCGTTTTCTCCAAAGGAATCATCCAGGTCGAGGTATGTGATGTTCCTGCCCTGCTCCTGGAAGGCATAGCGGCCGCGGTCGGCGGCATGGATGGACAGGACAGGGATGAAGCCTGCCAGAAAAGCCGCGATGAGAATATAGGCCAGGAAGCTGGAAACACTTTTTTGAAAGGATTCCTTCTGGTAAGTTGCAATATTGATGATCCGTCTCTGCATTTGCGCCATGCTTCCGCTCATGCCGGTGGCAAAGGGAAAGGGTGAGTGTGATATTTTTTCGGCAAGATCGATCAATGTATGCCCGTAGCTTTCATGATCGTCTGCTCCCAGCATTCTCAGGACAGAAGTGTCGCAGGCGATCTCACGGTCCGTTTTCATTTCTCTGCAGGCAAGCCACACAACTGGATTGAACCAGTACAACACATTGGCAATGTTCATGAGATGGTTCATCACGGCATCCCTGTGCCTGTAGTGCGAGAGCTCATGGAGCAGCATGTACCGCAGGTCTTTTGCATTATGATCAGAGATCAAATGGATCGGCATATAGATACAGGGTCTGAACATTCCTGAAATGACAGGGGATTTCAGATATGCCGTACTGTATACAGGTATTTTTCTGCGTATGTTCATTTCCCTGAGACAGCCCTGGTATATCCTGCGCACACCGGGATCCTGCAGGGGCAGGGAGGATTTTTTCAGGGCGCGAAAGCGGAGTGATGACCTGGCAGTCAATAACACCATTCCTGCCATGCCGGCAGCCCACAATACGAACAGCAGGGATCCGATGCGGGAGGATGTCTTTTGACTGACAGCGACGCCAAAATCATTCATCCAGTCCAGGGCGCCGGCCCCAACGGGGGCAGTATTTCCGTCAGGGAGGGCTCCTATATGGGCGCCAGCCATGGTCTGAAAGACGGCTGACCATGAAAAAAACGGCAGCGGCCGGACAGGCAGGAAAGGGATTGCCAGGAGTCCGAGCAGGGGGAACCATAGATTGTACTGCATCCTGCTGGTCAGCTTCTTTCGGAATATGCGTTTGACAGCCAGAAGGAGCCCGATGATGATGCTGATAAAAAGATTGCACATCAGGAACCGGAGCGCAAAATTTCCCATGTCAGGTCCCTCCTTTTTTGGAATCTTTTGTCCTGGCATTTGAGGATAAAAGGGAGCGGAGCGTACTGATCTCGCTGTCCGATAATCTGTCGTGGTCGATAAAAGCTGACAGCATGGCGGAAATGTCGCCGTCGTAAAAGCGGTTCAGGAACGAACTGCTCTCCTGGCCGATATACTCGTCCTTATCCACCAGCGGGGTATATACAAACACCCGGCTCTGCTTTTCATAGGTGAGGGCGCCTTTCGTTACCAGACGCTTGATCAGTGTCTGTATCGTCTTGGGGCTCCACGAAGTCGTTTTTACCAGACGATCCGTTATTTCATTCGTACTGATCGGTGCGTACTTCCAGACAATCTTCATCACTTCATATTCCGCTTCGGAAATCTGGGGCAAAGCTTTCAAAACAGGTACCTCCTTCGATGATAGTCTTTCGCAATCTATAAATATTACGGTCGTAATAAAAGTATTATAAAATGTACAGGAAATATTGTCAATGCCGTTGGAGTATGGGAAATGACTTTCAAAATGGGATTTCTTTCCAAGACATGTTTCATCGCGTATTCTGCAGGAGGAAGCTGGAAGAATTTCACCATTGGTGCACGGACATTGCATTTAATGAAGGCCAGAGCCTAAAGCATAAAGACTCTGCAACATATATGTTTATATCAGTCCATTATTACGAGGGTTTTTATTTATTGTACGATGATGTATATAAAATGAATAACGGCAGGATTATTGAAAGGCTGAATGACTAATTAAGGGTATATGAAGGCTCTGGCTTGTCGTATGTTTGACATGGATATGGCATAATATTGTCACTTTAAATTATGCGAATAAGAGATTATAATAATACAAATTATATAACAGAATTTATACTATTTAAGTATTGGAGGAAAAGAAAGTGATGAAAAAGATATTATGTATTGCTGTATCGATGGTATTAATAACAGGAGTGACAGCACATGCTTCTGAGGGAGGCGAAAGCCATAATCGTAATGATGAAATTATAGACAGAGTAGTTCCAAAAGAAAAAGCGGTTCAATTAGACAATATGATTACTGCCGACGAAAGATATGAGATACAAACATACGCCAACGATGATTTGGATAACATTTATGAGGAAAATGATACTATTGAAACTGCTTATCCATATTCTCAGACAATAAAAATAGCGTATAGGGATGGAGATCCATTAGGACATTTCAGATGTAACTACGCATATACTCAGCTAGAGACAGCAAATGATGTAGACTATTTTATGGTAAAGGTAAGGACAGGTTATCGTTATGTGGCTGCATTGAAGAATGTATGGGGAAGTCAGGTTCGGGATATCAGGTTGTATTATCAGGCTGCAGATGGGACATGGAGATATATACAGGCAAAAGAAAAAATATCAGGGCAAACTATATTTCACTTTGTACCGACAGTAAATACATATTATATTGAAATTTCTGGAGAACCTGCACCGGGGTATAAGCACAATTCTGATACAAATTGGTTTGCTGTAGTTCCAGATGGAACTATAGATGAGAGACCATTTCCGTCCAGCAATAATCCTTCATGTGCGCTTCATTAATATTTATGTGATAACATTTTGTTTGTTTAGTACAGGTAAATGATTACTTTATCATCGAGTATAAAATGCAGATTGAATTATATTCGGAAATTCAGGATTAATTAAGGGGGAAAGCGTATGTCAGGGGTAAAAAATATCACACTCAGTTATCAGGAATACAAATCATATGTCAGGCAAAACAAGGATTCCCGGTTGGTAAACCGATCCTACAGCATGGATCCGGCCAACGGACAGGGGGACGGGAGTTTGCTGGGAAGTGCGGTGTACAGAGATGTCAGAACAGGTGAAAACTATGAACTGAAAGCGGTATACGATGAACGGTTTACTTCGGATTCTCCGCTCATAAAGGTTACAGCGGACAGGGCAGGCGGAAAAAAACAGGAATATATGGTCAATATAGATGAGATCGATGTCAACGCCGCGTCGGATATTGAGATGTTTGCACTCTGCAATTATATCGATGCGCATGAGGGGAAAGCAGAGCATGCTGGAACCAGCTGGGATGCTTTGAGGGCATATGTCAGATCGTCCTTAACCCAGGCGGAAGCTGACAGTCTGGGACAGAAAAGGGACTGGCTGACAATGGTCGGGGAAGAAAAGGGCGCATATATGGAATCAAAGCTGTACAGGCAGGTGACAGACGGAAACAAACTGATCTGTATGCTCGAAAAGTACGGAATGCCAAAAGAAGTGAAAATGATACAGATCGGTAACAATGTGCTGGTTCCGGTTGACAACGGAATGCAGATACAGGATGTGGACGGCGGATATGCGCGGATGATCTTTGATAACAAGGGGGAGATCCGTTATGAAAATAACCTGAACAGGGAAGCGGGATGGAGTATGGAAGTCTCGCATGAGATGCTCAAAAAGGCACAGTATCTTGGAGCGGAATTTGCCATGTTTATGAGTGATCAGGGATTTTGGGAAAGTTATCTGAATGGAGATGCTGATGTTGATGTGTTGAAGTCGGCGATGAACTATAAAGCGGTTCAGTCTGATTTATTTGAATATCTGCCAGAGCCTGTGAGGCAGGCATGGAACAGAGCTGCCGGGGAGGCAGGAACCGATGGATTAGGTATGGGAGAGAACGGAACAGTGCAGTATCCGTCAGAATTTATGACTCGTTATATGTCAGCTCTTATGAAAGGTGAAAGTACGAGGATCTGTGGGGATACTGTCGAGAGTGTATTGGAATTTGCCAGGACAGCATTATCGCATCTGGAGGATAAACATCAGCCCAGATACAGCGATGATGTACAGGCATTCAAGGATAAAGAGGTTTTGTTTTACCAGAGACTGATTGATCATTTAATGTAATCTGTTTATAGAATATCAGATATTTTGGGTTTTATTGAGGACACATGAAAATGTGTCCTTTTTCCATACTGAAGTGTTGGTGCAAATAAAAAAGCGGAAAAACAGTAGTTTACTTTACTACAAAAGTGTGATACTCTTGGATATAAGACAACAAAGTATTACTTGTTGATTATGATAAAACGCAGGAGGAGAAAATGATGACGGAGAGAAAAGTCAGATATCTGATTAGCGAATCGGAGGGTATGATCATGGAGTATTTATGGAATCAGGAGGAGGGAAAAACATTTGGAGACATCACTGAGTATCTAAATACTACATGTCAAAAAGAATGGAAAAAACAGACAATAAACACTTTTATCAGGCGGCTGATGGAAAAAGGTTTGATTGTATCACAAAATTCTCTGAAAAGAAGAGTTTATTATCCATCAATGAGCTATACGGATTATAGACAGGGGGAAGCCAAGGACTTTCTAAGTGAATTTTATGGTGGTTCCATGAAAATGTTTTTGTCCGCGTTTTCTGGTGGTGGAAAACTGGACGAGGATACAGCAAATGAACTGAAAGAAATATTAGGGGATATGTGATATGCCATTATTATTGACAATGTCTTTTTTTGGCAGTGTTGGGACACTCGCCTATATTGTGTTGCTGCCTTTGATAAAAAAGTATTTATCCGTGCAATGGAGAAGGTGTTATCTGATATGTAATATTTTGGAGTATCTGGTACCATTCCCATACTTTCATGTATTGTATAAAGAATTATTGGAGGTTATGTGCGGAGGGAATCTGCAGCGCAATCCGGCTGAGAACACCTTATTTACAGATTATACAGCAAATATAATACAGATTGCGCCCAGTAAAATACGCGTGCCGGATGCTGTTGTTTATGGTCTGATGGCCGTTATCATTATGATCGGTATGGTGGTATTCTATGGATGGATGCAAAAATACAGAAGGATAAAAAGATTTCTTCGGAATCGTGCGGAGCCTGTCGCAGACGAAATGTATGATGAGATCATAAGATCGTATTGTTCCGCTTATAAGAAAAGTATACAGATCTATCAGTGTGATATGATCGATACGCCATTTACGATCGGGGTGTTCCATCCTATGATCGTATTGCCATGTTGCAAATGGTCTGTTGCTGAATTAAAAATGGTGATGGAACATGAGACGATACATATATATCAATGGGATAATCTGATTAAGATATTCGTGCTAACCATGGTCGTATTAAATTTCTATAATCCGTTGGTGTGGTACATACTGTATCAGTGGAATGCGGTTGCTGAGCTGTCATGTGACAGGAAGGTGATCGAAGGTAAGACCAGAGAGGAAATGAAACAGTATGGGTTGTTGATGGTTAGTCTCGCGGAGGGTGGAATCTACAATTCAAAGATGCCTATAATAGGGTTTAGTATGCAGCGTAAAATGATGAAGGAGAGGATCAATCAAATGAAAAACGGGTTCAAAAAAGAGAGTGTTTTTAGAAAACTGGTGGGATTGAGTGTGATGGGGATTGCGGTGTTATCATCTTCACTGTCAGTGCTGGCGTATAGCCCTAAAAATATTGTATATTTAAATGAGATATATGATACGATGTATTTTACTGAGCAGGATTTTATGTGGGGGGATGTATATGGCGAGCTGCCGGTAAATGAAAGCGGAGGATGGACATTTTACAGCGAGGAGACAAAAGAGATTAAAAATTTGGATGACTTAAATTTGAATGCTGAAATATATAGTTTGTGTAAACATGATTATGTGATTGGGAAATTAATGAATCATAAAAAATATTCGGATAATAGCTGTAAAGTGGACTACTATAATTCAAAGAAGTGTAGTAAGTGTGGAGAAGTGGTACTTGGGGAACTGATCAATACTGTAAGTTTTGGAAAATGTCCGCATTAATGATCGAACTGTGCGGCGAGGACATGAATTGTCATAAAATACAAAAGTAGAACAGGGGGGATTCATGAAATGACAGAAAATGAAATAAGATCATTATTCAGATCCATGAAAAAACTGAAAGCAAAGAGAGAGATCTTAGAATATTTGGAAAAGGTGGATGGAGAATATGATCAGATATGCAAAATCCTCTATGTGATGGAGAATAGTCTGGACATTTTGAACGCAAATGAGAGAGAGATCATTCAGATGCATTTAGTGGAAGGAGATACATGGGAACGGGTGATCATACAATATGAGGAACGACACGGGAGGCAGAGTGGATATTCTAAGCGCACATATGAGAGGATGCAGCAGAGATCTTTAAAACGACTGATGGAAGTGCTTGGAAATAGTGAGATTGAGAGCCTCCTGCGAACTGTATCTGAATCCTTTTCCTGACTGCGGGGAGAACGAGATTGAATAATGGTAAATAAAATGGTAAAATATGAAACAAAAATTATTGGAGGACATGATGTGTTTCATATAGGAATCTGTGACGATGAAAAAGGTACATGCGCACAATTGGAAGAATGGTGTTATGATTATGGTGAGAAAAACGGATTCGATATTGAGATCGATGTCTGGTATACAGGAGAGCGTTTATGCGACGATATTTTGAATAAAAAGATCCATCTGGATATGCTTTTTCTTGATATTGAATTAGTCAGTACAGATGGGATTAAGGTAGGAAGATTTATCAGAGATGAATTGGAGAATCTGGAAACAGCCATTGTATATATTTCGTCAAAAAGCAGTTATGCAATGAACCTGTTCAGAGTGCAGCCGATCGATTTTTTGATAAAGCCGATCAAAAAAGAAAAACTGATGGAAGCGATAATCTGCGGTATCAAGTTACAGGAACGAAAAAATCAGGTATTTGAATATTGTGTAAGGGGATATCATTATAAAGTTCCATATAAAGATATCGTCTACTTTTATAGCAAAGATAAAAAAATCAACATTGTCCTGAAGAATGAAGAAAGGCAGTTCAATGGGAAACTGAAAAATATTGCAAAGGCAGTACCGCATAATTTTATTTTGGTACATCAGTCATATTTGATCAACCTGGATTTTGTTTCAGAATGTTCTTACGAATCGGTAAGGATGAACAATGGAACGCTGATCAATATCAGTCTGCCGTATCGAAAAACAGTAAGGGAGAAAATTACACAGAACGCCTGGGGAAGATAATATAATATGTTTGATATCATTACTGCATTAAGCACAAATCTGTTCAGAACATTTATCATCAAAAAATTTATGTCCGTATTTTTTCCGGCATTGGAGGAAAATAAAAAGAGAGAAAACTTTTTCTATTTTCTGTTCTATTTTGTTACAGCAGGCATTTATTTCGCATTTCATTTTCCGCCTGCAAATATTGCAGTCAATATCCTTATGCTTTATGTTATTACGCAGTTATATGAGGGGGAGCAGAAGAAAAAAATATTAGTAACGATCCTGATTTACGGTATTAATATGATATGTGACATCTTATCAGTCTATTCTTTTTCAAATTATGTAATAGGGGAAAAACATAGTGCCATAGTAGCATATGTAACCGTTTTACTCATAAGTATCTGCGAATTTATTATAGAAAGATTTTTTGTAAAAAACAGAGAAAAAGGATTCACACCGCCATATTGGAACGTATTAATTTTGATTCCTGTGATCAGTATCGTAATATTGTTTATTTTATTAATGAATGATCTTCACAACCAGATCATATTGGTATCCGTCAGTGCGGGCATATTATTGATAAATATGCTGATATTCTATTTATACAACGCCCTGATGGATATCTATATAAAGCTGGAAGAGAACGTTTTATTTGAGAGAAAACTGGAGAGTTACGCCAATCAATTAGATGTGCTGATGCAGTCAGAGGAAAAAATAAGTGCTCTGCGTCATGATATGAAACATCATTTAAATGAATTACTGATCATGGCGAAAAGAAACGAAGATCATCATGAAATTACAGCTTACATACAGAATATGCAAATGTTTATGGAAAATAAGGGTGAGTATTCCAACAGTGGGAACAAAGAGGTAGACAGCATACTAAATTATATGCTGAATAAGGCGCAGGAAGTGTTGGAAGAAGTGGAATACAAAATCAATATACCGAAAGAGATGGAGGTTCGGCTGTTTGATTTAAATGTTATATTAGGGAACCTGCTTGAAAATGCCATACAGGCTGCCAGTCATTCAAGCGAAAAGAAGTTATTTCTTTTGATGAAATTTGAAAAAGGAATGTTATTTATCAATGTCCGGAATACATATGAAGGTGGATTGATCAAAAAGGGGAAAGACTATCTGACAACAAAAGAGAAAGCAGAGCAGCATGGGATCGGATTAAAGAATGTAGAGAGAGTGATCAAGTCTTATCATGGCAATATTGAAATTTCAGACTTAGATCATATTTTTGATGTAAAAATCATGTTATATACGCTAGAGCGTGTTTGAAAAATAACTGACAAGCAAATTCTTATGAAAGCAGTGTGGTGTGGCGGATCACATTGCTTTTTTGATGCTTAACGAATGAAAAATTTTATCCGCCAAAATTCGCCCTGAAATATTTAATATATGAATTTCGCCCTAAAATATATGAATTTCGCCCTAAGAAAAAATGATCGTTGAAGTATGGTAATATATCAATATCAAAGGTTGATCGAGCAGCAATTCTATTAAGGAACTGTAAAAAATGTTTAAGGAGACTCGCTATGAAAAGATTATTATTTATTTTATTGTTTGCGTTTAGTGCCATAGGAATATATGGTTGTAGTCAAAAAGAGTATTTTAGTAATGCTGAAGAAAACGTTGAAGAAAAAAGACAATTTACTGAAATTATGACAGCGTCTGGTGAGACGATCGGTATCATTGACAATAATAAAGAAATAGAAAGACTCGTAAAACAACTGGATATTGAAGCCTGGAATCATATGGAACAGCTGCCTGAAGATACAGACCTGGTATATCGTTATATATCATATGAGGTAATTGATGAACCTATATTTTTACAGGATGGAAAACAGTTCGTTCATATGAGTACCTTAGAATTATATATTTCCGATAAAGGTGAATATATTATACGAGATTATGATCAGGAAATAGAAACAATAGCCAGAATATCAGAAAAGGCGGGACAGTTTCTGAATGCGCCGGAAGACTTAGAGCTAAATAAGCATATAACAGCGAAGGATATACTGGATGGGTGGGGACTTGATTTTTATGTGCCAAATAGTAATATTGAAAAAACAGATGATATAGAGAATGCCCGATATTATCAAGGAGAAACATCATTTATAGAGAGTGCCCGATATTATCAAGGAGAAACATCATTTACAGAAAAGGAACTGCTCAGAACTTCTGAAGAGCAGAAGATACAGTTTTACGGAGTAGACAAAAACACGTTGCTGAATGAAATAGATGATATTTCTGAAATAACGCAATATTTAAATGGGCTGGCTCTGGATCAGTGGGAATATGCAGATGATGCACCAAGTCCTGGAGAAGCTGAATGCCAGATTGTCAGATTGATGTTATCAAGGGACAGTAAAAAAGAGTTAAAAGAAATGAATACTGAGATACTTTATAAAAGCGATGGTAATTATTATATTGAGGAGATCATTCCGGGTGAATATAGCGATCGGGGAGAATTTAAAACATATTATCAGGTGTCAGAGGAGATCGCAAATTATATTTTGTCATATTTAGAATGAATTGTGCCTTTCTGTTTATTTGAATAAGGTCAGCAGTCTTTCCAAATAGACGGCTGCGCCATCTTCCTCGTTTGAAAGTGTTATGGCGTCGGCAATGTCTTTGACTTCCTGCACGGCATTGCCCATCGCCACGCCAGTGCCGCAGATCTCTAACATGCCGATATCTGCATGATCATCACCAAAGGCAATGATATCGGCCGTGTCTGCATGGCACGCCTCACATACTGCCAGTATTGCCCTTTCCTTTGTGATCCCGCTTTTCGTGAACTTATACCAGCTGCCGTCCGAAAAATGCTGACTGTCAAGCGCTGAAAAATGTTCGCGTAACTTTTGCGCCAGGCCGGGCTGCGGGATCTCGACACAGATCTTTAAGGCTTCGCACTGAAAGCCGGCAAAATCTGTATAGATGCTGTCTCCCCAGCTTTTATCCTGTTCTTTTGGATCGGTCTTATAATTCCAGTAATGTGCATCGATCGTGTCGACCGTGATCTCACAGTCCCTGCCGCATATTTGTCTTGCTGTCTCAATAAAGTCATTTGTCTCCATGACTGAAAAAGTGGAAGAACAGATCATTCTATCGTTCACCCGCACCAGTGCCCCGCCGCTGGTGATCAGAATATCCGGCTTGATCTCCCTCAGAAAGCCCAGGCAGTTCTGCTCGCTCCTCGAGGTTGAGATACCGATCAGACAGCCGCAGTCTTTGCATCTGGATAATATTTTCAGCGTATATTCAGACAGGGTCTTATCATTTCTCAGCAGGGTGCCGTCCAGATCAAATAGTAATATTTGGGGTTTTTCCATAATATGTTCCTCCAAAAATGATTTTTCAGTAGTGTGTTACGCAGCATCAAGTTTATTGAACTGCTTATACATTTGTATACAAAATGTTCTCAACTTCTGCAAATTCTTTTTCGGTGTATCCAAAAGACAGGATCTGTTCTTTTGTGGCACCGGCCTGGATCATTCTTTCAATAGCGTTAATGCGCTCTTTTCCAATGCCTTTTTCAATGCCTTGCTCCCAGATGGCTTCTGACCAATTACACATAGTCTGCATCCTCCCTTCCAGTTCAGTTGTCATTATCATTCCATATTCTTCTGTAAGTATCCGTTTCTTTTCCTCCACGCTCATTTCAGAAAGCAGTTTTTCCAGCATGGAGATCAATACATTTTGGGATTCCTTTATATATTTTCCGTTTCTGACATTAATGATGATGCCCCGCATCAGATCTACGTCGTAGGGAGTTTTCCTGCTTCCAAAAACGGTATTTCTGTCCAGGCGGATCTCCTCGATAGAATCGCCATCCGCACTGTTATCCAGACATAGCCATATGCTTCGCACTTTTTTTAGATTATCGTACTCGCTGTGGTAAAATTCGGTCTGTTTCTGTGCAGAGATCATGCGGGCAAGATAGAATATAATCCTGTTCTCCAGATGATACCCTAATTTACCGGGATCTGATGAACGCTGTGCCTCTAAATTAATTAGAAATTTCATCTTCTCTTCCTTATGATATGCACTAAAACGGATATCGAAGAAAATCTTTCCTTCTCCGGGAATAGTATCTTCTGTATTGGATGTGCTGACGCGTCCCAGGTTTGAAAGTCCTGCGTCTAACGGCCTTGTTCCGATCTCAACATCCTCGCCAATACTGGACATAATCTCCTCCGTCGCCATATCCTTAAATTCCGAAATGGCATACTTTAGAATCCTTGCCAGTATCTGTTTATCCGCAAGCAGGAATTTTATATTTGTGTCATAGAAGCTTGAAGCATTGGCCGCCTCAACCGCCTGTGCTAAATTCGTATCTTCCACTTTTCATTTTCTCTCTTCTGTAATGATTAAAATAGCAGGCTTTTTGGCATCACGGAGAACCCTGTTGCGCTGCTTTTATTATACCTGACCTGTACGATAATAGCAATGATTCTGCCTGTAAAATTTCAGACAGTGAACATGGCTGTTTTTTTCGTCGGAGGATCATTGACTTTACCGTCAGTATATGGTAGCTTTTTTACAATCATGATGTAAAGGAGATCCCGCATGAATCAACAGCCCACCATCTTAAAAGATCTAAAAGAAGTCTGTATCCATGGGACGAAGTCGTTTCCGTGTGCGATCTATCGAACGCACGCCGCGGGAAGGGGCGTTTTTGTAAAGCATCACTGGCATGATGAAGTGGAAATCCTGTATTTTTCGGGAGGGGCATTTCGGCTGGAGATCAATATGGAGTCGTTCCCGATCCGGTCCGAATGCTTTTATTTTGTCAATCCCGGTGAACTGCATGGCATTTTCTCTGAGACAGCTGAGTGCCATTGGGAGGATGCGGTGGTATTCGCACCCGGTATTTTGGGTTTTGAGTCCGGTGATGAGGTGCAGATTCGTCTGATCAAGCCGATACAGAATGGAAAGCTCCTCTTTCCGCGCTGTGTCACGCCGCAGCACCCCGCATTTTCCATGCTGCGCAGTGCTTTTGTTGATATCATGCGCGCCTTCGGACAGCGGACGGAGGAAGCTTTTGCCGGACAGGAGGAGGCGCGCGCTCCCTTGCCGGACAGCAGCCTGGTGACAGATGATCTGACAAGCCAAATGTATGTCAGGTCTTCCCTGATGTATATTTTTGCCACGCTCTCCGCCCAGGGGCTTTTTACGACCACGGAAAGAAATTTTGACAGGCGGGTGGAGAGCATTAAGACAGCGCTCACATATATTAAGGACAATTATCAAAACAAAATATACATATCGGACCTCGCAGGCCAGGTCAACCTGAACGAACAGTATTTCTGCCGCCTTTTCAGGAAGGCGATCGGATATTCCCCGATAGAATATATCAACGAGTACCGCATCAAGCAGGCTAAACGCCTTTTGGAAGAGACCGATCTGCAAGTGACAGAGGTCTGCCTGGAATGTGGCTTTAATCATCTGGGAAATTTTTTACAGGAATTTCGGAAACATACCCGAACGACTCCGCTGCAGTATCGCAAGCATATGGAGTCACTATAAAACATAAAAGTCATAATACCGTATTTTTTGATCAGATAACTGTAAGACTTTTCACGCGAATGTCATTAAAATAAAGATTATAGTGAAGGTCAATCAGCGGACAGGATGGCGTTGATCCGCATGAAAATTACGTGATTCTAGATAATGAGACAATTTTCGGCGTCAGCGAAAAAGGATGGTATGACATTACGCCCATCACGCCGGACGACTACAAAAAATGCTGTTTTGACGCTCAGGCGAAGATGGGCGATATCGGTTTTCTCTCCAATATTATTGAGAATCATGATGAGCCCCAGGGCGTCAGCCGCTATATACCGGAAGGCGACTGCTGCGTTGAGGGCAAGAAAATGCTGGCGGCGCTGAAATTTATACTGCGGGGGCTGCCATTTATCTATCAGGGGCAGGAGCTGGGCATGGAAAATGTGCCGATCTCCTCCATTGACGAGGTGGATGACATCTCCGCCCGTGATGAGTACCGGATTGCGCTGGAGGCGGGGCTTTCGCTGGAGGAGGCCTGGATTTGAATGAGTTGCAAAAAATATAGAAAGAGAAGGAAGGAAAACAGTATGAACAGAACATGGTGGAAGGAAGCCGTTATTTATCAGATTTATCCGCGCAGCTTTATGGACAGCAACGGGGACGGGATCGGTGACTTACAGGGGATCAGCAGCAGACTGGATTATCTGAAGGATCTGGGGATCGATGTGATCTGGCTCTCGCCAGTGTACAAGTCTCCCAACGACGATAACGGGTACGATATCAGCGATTATCAGGATATCATGGACGAATTTGGTACGATGGAGGACTTTGACGCGCTGCTGGCAGCTGCCCATGCGCGCGGGATAAAGATCGTCATGGATCTGGTGGTGAACCACACGTCGGACGAACACCGGTGGTTCGTGGAGAGCCGGAGTTCAAAGGACAATGCATACCGCGATTATTATATCTGGCGCGAGGGAAAGGATGCGCAGACGCCGCCGAATAACTGGGGTTCTTGCTTCGGCGGTTCGGCGTGGCAGTATGACGAGAAGACAGATATGTACTATCTGCACCTGTTTTCGAAAAAGCAGCCGGATCTCAACTGGGATAACCCCAAAGTGCGCGAGGAGGTGTTTGATATGATGACCTGGTGGTGCGGCAAGGGCATCGACGGTTTCCGCATGGATGTCATCAGCATGATCTCCAAGACAAAGGAGATGCCGGACGGCAGGGATGGGGATTTCAGTCAGTACTGTGTCCACGGTCCGAATGTGCACAAATATCTGCGGGAAATGAATGAAAAGGTATTGTCAAAGTACGATATCATGACCGTCGGCGAGACGGCGGGTGTGACGGCAGAGCTGGCACAGCTGTATGCCGGTGAGGATGCCCGCGAGCTGAACATGGTATTCCAGTTTGAACATGTGGAGGGGGACGGCAAATACGGCAAGTGGACGGATGAGAAGATCCCGCTCGTCACCTTGAAGAAGATCCTGTCACGCTGGCAGACGGAGCTTTATGGCAAGGCATGGAACAGTCTGTTCTGGGACAACCACGACCAGCCCCGCGCCGTCTCGCGCTTTGGCGATGACCGGCCGATGTACCGGGAAGTATCGGCCAAGATGCTTGCCACCTGTCTGCACATGCTGCAGGGCACGCCGTACATCTATCAGGGAGAGGAGCTGGGTATGACCAACTATCCGTTTCAGAGTCCGGACGACTTCCGTGATATCGAGAGCATCAATGCGTACAGGGAATGGTGCGGGGAAGGCAGGCTGTCCCACGAGATGTTCTGGCCGTGCATTACCTTTAAGAGCCGCGACAATGCCAGGACACCGATGCAGTGGGACGATTCGCCGCAGGCGGGCTTTACCACAGGGACGCCATGGATCGCGGTCAATCCCAACTATACGGAGATCAATGCGAAGGCGGAGACCGCAGATCCTGATTCCGTGTTCCACTATTATAAGAAGCTGATCGCACTCAGAAAAGAGTATCCGGTTGTGGTGTATGGCAAATATGAGGCGCTGATGGAGGACAGCGAGGAGCTGTTTGTCTATACAAGGACGCTGGAGGACGAGAAACTTCTTGTCGTGTGCAGTTTCTGCGACCATGAAACGAAGTTTACCATGCCGGCAGAATTTGCAGGAGCCGCCTGCCTGATCGCCAATGTAGAGAATGAATATGACAAAGCCGGGATGACGTTAAATCCCTATGAGGCTTTTGTGCTGTATCGCAAAATCGCATAAATGAGAAAAAGCTGTTGTTTTCATCAAGTTACAGACTGTGAAAACAGCAGCTTTTTTATGCACACGGGCGTCCAAAGGAAATATGTCAGCAGAATCTGACGGACGCCCGGCGCGCGAGTAGGGGAAGAGTCCTTAACACGCCTAGGCAACGAGGAAGTGTATAGCTGAACAGCAAGGGTGTCCACTGTGAGTCAGATATGCACAGCAGGCAATCCTAAAGGCATTAGAGATGATGATGACAATTATAGGACGGACTGTCAAAGATGGGGATATGATCTCCATTGTGAGGAAGTTCCTTGTCAGTGGGATTATGATAGACAAAGAGTATGAGGAAAGCATAATCCTCCTTATGTGGAGCTAGATGTTATGCCGAGATAAAGCCTGCCAGCCTAGCTTTTATTAATACCAGCAGCTACTGAACTCGGCATAATAATCGCTATTTCAGAGAATTTAGAAACTGCATGAGATCTTTATCTTTACTCCAATCAGGCAGTCCTGTTTCTCCTGTGACCTTTGGGGCCAGTTTATTAACAGCATCATTTTTCAGGCGGTTATCCGCCCGGACATAGACCATTGTTGTCGAAATGTCTTCGTGGCCAAGAAAATCCCGGATGTAGATGATATTTATTCCGGCTTCCAGCATATGCATGGCTTTACTGTGCCGAAACATATGGCAGTGGACATGCTCTGGAAAAGCAGGATCTTCCCTGTGGATATCTTCCGCATATTTCTTTACGATGTATGCAATGCCGTCACGGTCAATCCTTTGGCGGCACCTGTTTGTGATAAGGGGCTGTGTCCCAAGTGCCCCCTGCAGATATCGCTGCATATAGTTCTTTAGAAGGGCTGCGGTTTCATCTGCGATCACCACGGTACGGTTTTTATTGCCCTTGCCGTGAAGGCGGACTGTGGAAGTGGCATTCAGGAAAACATCGCCAACCGTTCATAAAGAAGTACTCATCCTCCGGGGAAGAAGAATGTATCTTCTTTTTCAGTTCTATACATCTGGCCGTGAGCAGCGGGTGGAGCGGGACGGTACGGTCTTTGTGGTTTTTTGCCCCCTGTACAGTGATACAGCCCTGATCAGGGTTAAAATCCCTTACCCTGGCCAGCCAAAATTCTGAAACCCGCATGCCGCTGGTATAAAGAATGCGGAAGAAAACAGGCATGACCTCACCGCGGTATGGACATTCACCCGGTACCGACTGGCTTTTGTCAACTGCGGCAAAGAATTTTCTGAGTTCTTCATCCGTATAAATATGCGCATCATATCTGGCACACTTTCTGACAAGTCCCTTTGACGGAATGTATGCCGGGATCCCTATGTCATCCAGGTATCTGCAGAAAACCCGGAGCGTACTGATGCGTGCAGCCTGGTTTGTGACAGACTCGTGGCTTTTTTTGCGGCACCAGAGGTCACATAACTCTTTCGTGACACATTTAGTGGAGAGTCTGTTTTCGATGAAAAATGAATCAATCCGGCGGAATGCACAGGCCTCCGTATGGTATGCAAAACCAAGCGCCCTTTTCAGGCCTACCAGATCCTGGAGCTGCTTTTTGAAAACGCTTGAGTAAACCGTATCATTCATGGCAGAAACCCTCCGGAGTAAGCACGCATTCGGCCAGTTTCTGAAGGTCTGTTTTCAGATAGACGGCGGTCATACCGGAATCCGAATGGCCGAGGATATCTGTAATGACCGGAAGGGGAGTTTCCATTTCCAGCAGCATGGAGCCGGCAGAATGCCTTAAGGAATGAAATCCGGAATGCTTTCTGCCCCGCTGGTCAATACCTGCCTTTCTCATGTAACGGGTGATCTGCCGCTGCATATGGTTTTCGTCACCAATTGGTTCAAACGGCGGCATATGTTTCAGAAATACGACATCGGATCCATAATAATGCGGGCGGCCGTTTTTGATGTAATCGGTCACTGCCCATCCGACAGCATCGGGCACCGGCAGGGTTAATGGCTTATGCGTCTTATGCTGGATGATGGACAGCTTTTTTCTTCCCAGTTAAAACTGCTGAAACGGAGGCCTTTGATATCACCGATCCGCAACCCGAGTACACATGCGAGAAGGATCATGGCATAATCCCGCTTTCCGATGGGATTGTTCCTGTCAATGGCAGCAAGCATTGCCTTAAGTTCATCCGCCTGCCATGCTGATGGGATTTTTGCACTCCTGGAAACAGGAGGCATGAGGATTTTTCCTGCATAATTGTCCGGTATATTTCCAGAAGAATACAGGAACCTCAGGAAATGCCTTACGCCACAGACATTCTGCTCAACTGTTTTAAAACTGTAACCGGCCAGTGTCTTCAGGTATGAATTGCAGATATCCATTGTGATCTGTCCCGCAGATAAAATCTTCCGCTGGGTAAGATAATCCAGGAACACGGCGGAAATCCCTTTATAGTGGCTGATGGTACTGGCAGATAATTCAGATGAATCCAAACAGTCTGTGTATTCACGGAATAAGGAAGAATAGCTTTCTCCCACCGTAAGTGGATTTTTTGATGCATAGTACCTTCGGGTCAGTACCTTATGTAGGCTGTAATCTTCAAGCATGTGCACCACCCGGAGCAGCTGTACCCTCTGCTGTGACAGGGTTCCGTCATTATACCGGGTGATCAGGCTGTACTGTTTTTCAAGATACCTGAGTCCGCGTTCCATTTCGTACTCGGTATCCCCATATTCGTCAATGAGAAAAGTATGGATTTTTTTCCATTCCCTCTCATAAAAACGGATGGTTGCGGAATTATAATGGTTTTCCAGCAACAGTTCTTTCAGGCCTTCTGTAATCATTTCAAGTTTCATGAGCAATGGCTCCTTTCTATGTTTGATGATTACAGAATAGCAAAAATGGACGCTTATGGCTGTATTATGCCGAGATGATTTATCAAAAATTTCTGTTTCCCAGGGAAAGAACGAAATAACTCGGCATAAAATTTATCTCTGCATAAGGTGGAAATCTTTCACCACTGCTGGCAAACATAATGCTGAATGAACTGGACAAGGAGATGGAAGCGAGGGGGCTTGAATTCGTACGTTACGCGGATGACTGTATCATAATGGTCGGAAGTGAAATGGCGGCAAACAGAGTGATGAAGAACATAAGCAGATTCATAGAAGAAAAGCTGGGATTAAAGGTCAATGCAACCAAGAGTAAGGTAGACAGACCAGAAGGGATCAAATTACAGATAAATTTGCCTTTGTTCCATTTAATGCAGACAGCAGTCTGGAGCTGGAAAATCCGTTGAGCAATGCACTGATCTGGTAACATTTTAGCCGGCGTATGGTGCACTGTCATGATTTACAGCCATATACATATATGATACAATATGGTCAGCAGATATGAAATGCTGAAGGCTGCGTGATGAAAAAGGAGTGTGTGATCGTGAAAAGGAGGAACCATGATGGCTGAATTCAATTATGATGATGTACCTGTACTTGAGACGACAGGCGGTAAACTGAAAGGATACTTTTACAAAGGGGAATACATTTTTAAGGGAGTGCCGTATGCGTATGCGGACAGATTCCAGATGCCGGTGGAAATGACCTGGGAGGGCGTGAAGGACGCGTCTTCCTACGGTTTTGTGTGTCCGCTCCTGACGAAGGACACGCCCAATGCGGAGCTCATGGTTCCGCACCGCTACTGGCCGCAGGACGAACACTGCCAGAATCTGAACATCTGGACGAAGACGCTGGACCGCGGGCGGAAGCTCCCGGTGCTCGTCTGGCTTCACGGCGGCGGATATGCTGCGGGATCTGCCATTGAGCACATTGCCTACGACGGGTTCAATATGTGCATGCATGGGGATGTGGTCGTCGTATCTGTCAATCACAGACTGAACATACTTGGATATCTCGATCTCTCTCCCTTTGGCGAAAAATATGCAAATTCCGGAAATGCGGGACATGCGGACCTCGTTGCGGCGCTCAGGTGGGTGCACGACAATATTTCATTATTCGGCGGCGATCCGGAAAATGTGACGGTCTTCGGGCAGTCGGGGGGCGGGGTGAAGGTTGCCGATCTGATGCAGATCGCCGATGCGGACGGACTGTTTCAAAAAGGTATGATCATGAGCGGTGTGAGCAATGCGTCGCTTCTGCCGTCCTGCACGGGAGACGGACGCGCGATCGCTGCGGCGCTTCTGAGAGAGCTCGGCCTGGCTGAGGATGAGGTGGAGAAGCTTGGGACAGTTCCTTATTACCAGCTTGCAGACGCCTACATAAAAGTGAGCCCGGAAATTGCGGGACAGGGCGGCTACATAGGCGGTGCGCCGCTGGTGAACGATTACTATAAGGGGAGTCCGCTTGACTACGGCTTCAGGGAGCATGCGTTTGACATTCCGCTTATGATAGGCAGCGTGTTTGGCGAGTTTGCGTTCATGCCAGCAGCCTATGACAAGAACCAGCTGTCCGAAGACCAGGTAAGGTCGGTCGTCAGCGCGGTGTACGGAGAGCATACGGATGAGATGATCGAGGTGTTCAGGCAGACTTATCCCGGCAAGAATGCGACGGATCTGCTCTGGGTCGACCGCGCCATGAGGCAGCCGTCCAAACAGATCGCAAGGCTGCATGCTGAGGGAAAGAAGGCGAAAGCCTACCTGTATGATTTTACGCTGGAGTTTCCGATCCACCACAGCAAGATCGCATGGCACTGCTCGGACATTCCGTTCTTTTTCCATAATGCGGAACTGGTGGAAGTCTGCCAGATCCCGGAAGTGGGGGAGCGGCTGGAGCGTCAGATGTTTGAGGCATTTATGGCGTTTGCGGCGACGGGGAAACCCCGGAGCAGCAGCCTCCCTGAGTGGGAAGCTGTCACTGCAGACAGGGAGCCGACCATGATATTTGACAGGGAATGCGAACTCCGCTACAATTTTGATGATCAGCTGTACGAGAAGATCGACAGTATCCTTCCGCCGTTTAATCTGATGGAGATGATGGTGAGCGAGGACAACACGGTACAGCATTGACGGGATCTAATCCATCCGCAGCCGTTCCACGATGCTTTGCCGCTCCAGGTTCCGAAAGCACGCGAAGGGGATCAGAACGGCAAATGCCAGAAGGATCGGTGTGCAGAGGACCAGCGGCAGCAGCGTGAAACGGAACGTCGTAAAGCCGCCGGCTACCATGCCGCGGATCACCACACCGACAGCCAGTGCGCTGACCAGGTAGGAGGCAGCCAGTGTGATCACGGCATAGCAGCATCCCTCGTACACGAGCATCCTGCAAAGCTGTTTCCTGGTCATGCCGACGCTCTGGATCATGGCAAACTCGCGCCTGCGGGATACGATCGCCGTGACCATGGAATTCACAAAGTTCAGCACGCCCACCAGGGCGATGACTACGCTGATCGTGTTGCCCATAACGGCGGCCGATCGTGTCTGGGTCTCATACTGCTGTGCCATGGACAGCCGGGAGGTTACAGGCAGACTGGCATCTACTGCGGCGGTATAGTCGTCCAGCCAGTTTTGCACTGTGCTGATATGGGCATCGTCCACATCCAGGAACAGTCTGCGCAGTGTGTTCTCCGGCCAGTTCTGCCGGAAGGTATCGGCAGGCAGAATGAAATGCTGCTCCATGGCGTCCGGAGTTCCCGCTTCTGATGCCCCGTCGTCAACCGGATTCAGCGGAAGGACGACCGCCATCACAGTATAGTTTCTGCCCTCCAGCGCAACAGTACTTCCAACGGATGGAACAGGGAGGACAGGATGCGCTTCCCGGTCTGCGACTGCAGGACCGACTGCCAGCACGTAATCCCCGCTGGAGAAGAGATCCGGATCAAAGCTTCCTTCTATAACATATCGGGGCTGGGCGGCGGCATTCAGCGCGATGCCGTCCAGTCCGTATACCACTGCGTTCATCTCCTGTGTATCGACGGCGTGATGAAAGGCCTCTACGCCGGGCGGATCGTAGCGCGCCCAGTCTGCCAATACCGTTTCGGTATAAAAACCCTTCAGATTCTCGGTGGTCTGGTCATCGAACTGCCAGACAAACTGGTGGGAATACTGGCGGCCGACAGCCTCCACGCCCTCCATGGTTTCCAGTTTCTGCACCAGACCGTTTCCCAGTGTGGTTCCCCGGGGATCATACCCCCCGATATAATCTTCGCTGGTGGCGTCTGACAGCTCGAAGTCAGCGATGGTCAGTTCAGCCAGATATTTCTCCATGTCAAAGGCCGCATTCTTTGCGTAAAAACAGCTGAGCAGCACAAGCCCCAGCGTCAACGAACAGATCACTGTGACCGTGCGCTTCCTGTTCCGTCCGAGGTTCTCCCATGCCATGCCTGCCAGCGACTCCCCTGTATGGATGCGCTTTGTCTTTTTCCTTTGTCCCTTTCCTGAGGAAGGATCCGCATCGCTCATCCGCAGGGCTTCGACAGGGGACGCTTTTCCAGCCAGACGGGCAGGGTGCAGGCAGGAAATAAATACAGTAAGCCAGGCAAAAAATGCCGATCCGACAAAGATCAAAGGATGGGCGGACACAATACTGTCACCCTTCAGGATCCCGGTAAAGGCCGGTACCAGCACCATACCCAGCAGCCAGCCCAGGACGAGGCCGGCCGGGATCCCGATGATACACAGGCGGCTTGCCTGCCCGTAGATCACTCTTCTGATCTGCCGGTTGGTGGTGCCGAGCGTCTTTAACTTTCCGTAGAACTGCACATCAGCAGTGACGCTGATCTGGAAGATGTTGTAGATGATGAGATAGCCTGCGATAAAGACCAGCACCATGCCAAGGTACATCGGGAGCGTCTCCTGAAGCGCCATCGCGCCCATCTCCGGGGAATACGCCAGATTGACACCGTACTCCAGTCCGTCCAGTCCTGTATCCGCCAGGATCTGTTCCATAGCCGTTTCGATATTGTTGTCGCTGTACAGGCTGACCTGTGCCATGTGCAGACCCATTATGCCATTCCTGATGGAATGCACGCCGCTGGTCTCGGCATCGGCATATTCCCGGCTGACCCATGCCATGCTGGCGTAGCTGGACGCGTTACCTTCCCAGAAGCCGCAGAGGGTAAACGCCGCCTGTACAGGCTCGGCGCCTGGATCAGAAGAATCCTTCCGCCATTCCAGGATCACTTCCTGGCCGATCTCATGCGGAACACCCAGACGATCCAGTGTGATCGTGTCCAGCGCCGCCTCGCCGGCAGACTGCGGCATCCGTCCGGCTGCAGGCGCCGCGAAGCTGTGCGCCGCGTAGCTGTCATCCGCCCAGCGGATCTCGACCTGCCGTCCGCGCAGGCTGCTGTTTTCGGCGATGCCGAGTACGATGCTCTCTCCCAGCTCCTTCACATCCGGGTGCGCGGCCAGCTTTTGAGCCTGTTCCGGGGTAATGTCCTTACAGCTTGCCTGGGCGTCATAGCCGGTCTGCCGGAAGGTCATTCTGACCAGGTTCTCGCTCATGCTCCGCGCCAGGGTAAACAGTGTCGTGAACATGAGGGTGGTCATCAGGATCGCCAGTACGGCTGTTATGTTGCGCGCTCTGTTATTTTGGAATGTCCGCCGGCTGATCACCCTGACGGGGTTGAAATTTTCCTGTTTTCTGTTTTTTATCATGGATCCGACCTCCTTACTGTGCTGCGATGCGTCCGTCTTCATTGCGGGCGATGTGTCTGTCTTCGGTGCGGACGATCCGGCCGTCCTCGAGACGAACGATCCGGCCGTCCTCGAGACGGACGATACGGTCTGCCATCTGCGCGATCTCCGGGTTGTGGGTGATCATCACAATGGTCTGGTTGAACTCCTTGCCGGTCATCTTCAGCAGACCGATCACATCATCGCTGGTCCGGGTATCCAGGTTTCCGGTGGGTTCGTCAGCCAGGATGATAGCGGGCTTGCTGGCAAGGGCGCGCGCGATCGCGACGCGCTGCTGCTGACCGCCGGAGAGATTGTTTGGCAGGCTGTCCAGCTTCTTCTCCAGACCCAGCAGCCGCACCACCTGCATGATGAAGTTCCTGTCAGGCCTGCGGTCATCCAGGGTAATGGGGAAAATGATGTTCTCCCAGACGCTGAGGACAGGTATCAGATTATAGTTTTGGAATACAAAACCGATCTGTTTGCGGCGGAAAATGGTGGCCTGCTCGCTGTTCAGGCTGGCAAGCTCTGTGCCGCCGACCCTGATGCTGCCCTCAGTGGGCGTATCCAGGCCGCCCAGCATGTTTAACAAGGTAGATTTCCCGGAGCCGGAGGTGCCGATGACCGCCGTGAATCTTCCGCGCTCTATTTCCAGATCGACACCGTCCAGTGCCTTCACCAGTGTTTCGCCTTTGCCGTAGTATTTTTTCAGGCCATTGACCTTCAAGATTGCATCCATATGTTATTCCTCCTTTTACATGAAATAAGACATTGCTTTGACTATAATCTATCAAAGCAATGTCTCATTTGAGGTACATGAAAGGTATATTTTTGTAACTTGCGGAACGGATACGGACAGGAGCAGGATGAGCGACAGCACCACCCACAACGGCAGTAAAGAGAAGCGGTAGACGGCACACCAGGAATTCAGGGCCTCTATCACGGAAGGCATCACGGCGGCCGAGAAAAATATGGCCGCCGGCACGAGCAGCACACTCATCAGTGCAGCGTGGAAGAGCCCCTCAAGCAGCATCAGACGGCGCAGCTGGGCAGCGGTCATTCCCAGGCTCCTGTAGACCGCAAACTCTGCTCTCCGGCTGACGGTCTTGACTACCAGCATATTCGCAAAATTGATGAGGGCGATCCCGAGCAGTACCAGGGCGACCGCCAGCTCCGGCAGCACCTCGCTCAGAGCCGATGCCTGAAAACTCGATACAAATTCGCTGCGCCGGACGATCCCGATCCCCCGGTTCAGCCCCTGCTCAAAATGATCCAGATAAGCTTCAAAAGCGTCCTGCTGTGCCGGGTCAATATCAATTGCCAATTGACGATAGGCCTGGTCTGGGAACAGCGAATCAAACGCTTCCATGGGCAGGATGTACATGATATGGAACGCGGCCTGCGGGCTGTTTGACCCGCTGATAAAGGAGACGCTGTGTATGATCGTTCCCATTATGGTATAAGCGTGTCCGTTCAGCTCCACACGTTCTCCCGCCGCCGGAGCGCCGACCGCCTTGTTGTCATAGGTGCCCGCAGCCAGAACGTAATCCCCGGAAGCAAACGCGTCGGCATCAAAACTGCCGCTGGTAAAAGGATCATCTTCCAGCAAATGCTGCAGAAAAGCCCCATCCGCCCCGACAATGAGGCCGATGTAACCGCCGGTCTGCTCCAGACGATCCAGCCCGGCACACCAGTCCGGATAGACCGCATTTGCTTCCAGCAGCGTCATTGTTTCATTGTAGGAGTCGCTGTAATGATCCGCGATACGCCGGCGCAGCTCCTCGGAAGCGGTCATCTGTATTTCGCGGGTCTTTAAGGAACTGACCGCTGTGACCTCCGGGCGCGCCTGCAGTTCCTTCACCGTCTCCGCCGTAATGCTGCGGTTATTTTCATTATACCGCTGCGCGGAGAGATATGCCGAACCGTCCATGAGACAATAGTCCCACGGGGACATCTCGGATAAGTACAGATCCTCCCGGAAGCTCGTGTACTGGATCCAGGTCGAACAGAGCAGCAGCGTTGCCAGCAATAAGGAGAGTGCCGACAGCGCAGTGCGGAGCCGGTTCCGGATCAATGTCGTGCGCACTGCCAGATCCACAAGGGTCGTGCGCCCATCTGAACGGCGTCTGCGGCGGGGGAGACAGCCGATGGCAGACGCAGATACCTGTATCGGCGTCATGCGGGACAGACGGATCGAGAGGATCAGGTAAGCGGCCAGTGTGGTGAGCAGGGTACAGAGCGCCGCCGCCGCAAAAGGCGGCAATGTGAGAAAGTGCAGCGCCGCGTTTTCGTCGCTTCTTTCAAAGATCCTGCTGCTGACCAGAAGATCCAGCCCAAACCCCACGATCCATCCGGGGAGAAATCCCAGAAAAGAGATGACGCAGCCCTGCTCCAACAGCAGGTGACGGATCTGCCGCGGAGTCATTCCCAGCGATTTTAAGCGCGCGTAATAGGATGCGTCCCGCTGCACTGCCACATGGATAATACAGTAGATCATCAGATAGCCGCACAGCGGTACGAATACTATTATAGGATAATGCTCAACTGCCTGCATCGCTGCCAGCTCCCGCATCACCTCGCTGTAGGCAGGGTTCGTTGTAAAGCGGATCTCGGAGATCCCCTGTTCTTCCAGGATGGAGGCAGCCTGTCCGTCTAATTCCCTCGGCTGGTGCAGGTTCACTCCCAGCGTTATATTTGGACTGGACTTATCCAGACAGCCCGGAACCAGCTTCCGGGCTGTGTCAGGGGAGATCCATGCATAGGATTCGGTAAAGACGGCAGGGCTGGTCCACCAGCCGCACAGTGTGAGATCCGAGGTATGTGTGCTCCCGTCCGGGGCAGTCCAGATCAATGTCACAGGCGTTTTCAATTCATGGGGAATGCCGAGGGAATCCATGGTAAGCCCGTCCAGGGCGATCTCGCCGGGATGCTCTGGCAGATTTCCCGCGTCAGGAACGGACAGTACCGTTTCCGCATAAGCCTGGTCGGCGACAGCCAGCTTTATCAGCCGCTGTCCGAGCATCGGATCCGCGAGCTGTCCTACCGTGGTGAGCCGGACAGAACTCCTGACCCTGGCATTTCCTGCGACCGCATCTGCCTGCTGTCCGGTCAGGCCGGTATAGAGGATCTGGCTGGTCGAACCAAACAGATACTGGTATTGGAGCAGATAATAGCTTTCGACAAAATTTCCCAACAGGAAGACAAAGGTGTAGAGTGCCGTGACCAGCGCGGCTGCAAGTGTCAGGATACAGTTCTGGATGCGGTGAGACCGGAAGTCGCGCCTGATCAGGGTGCGGCAGATCGTCAGGTTGTTATTTGCAAGCATGGCAGGTTCTCCTTATTCACAGATATGGCCGTCCTCGATACGGATCACCCGGTCAGCCATCTGTGCGATCTCCAGATTGTGCGTGATCATCACTAGTGTCTGGTGGTATGTTTCTACCGACAGCTTGAACAGCCCCAGCACATTCTGCCCGCTCTTTGAGTCCAGACTGCCGGTGGGCTCATCCGCCAGCAGAATGGAAGGCCGGCTGATCAGGGCTCTCGCGATGGCTGTCCGCTGCTGTCCGCCGCCGGAAAGTTCATGCGGATAAGCGTCAAGTCTCTCCTGCAGATGAAGAAGTTCTGTGATCTCAGAAAAAAAGACCGGATCATGCGTTCTCCCGGCAAGACTCAGCGGAAACAGAATATTCTCTCTGACCGTGAGCGTGGGGACCAGATTAAAGCTCTGGTAGACAAAACCCACCTTGCTGCGGCGGAAGACTGCCAGCTCTTTTTCCTTCAGCGTGGATAAGCGGACGCCGTCCACGACGATCTCGCCCTCATCGGGCGTATCCAGCCCGCCGATCATATTGAGCAGCGTGGTCTTTCCCGAGCCGGATGCACCGATGATCGCGGTAAATTTTCCTTTCTCAAGGGCAAGGCTGATGCCGCACAGGGCGTGTACGGCGCTCTCCCCTTTGCCAAAAGTTTTGTGGAGATTCTGTACTGTCACGATATCCATGGCTGATTCCTCGCTTGTGATCTGTTTTTCATGAATTGTCAGTATGAACTTAGCAGATATACCGAAAATGTCGTTCCTTCACCTGCCTGGGACTTCACGCTGATATAACCCTTCTGCCGTGTGATGATGCCGTTTGCCAGATACAGGCCGAGACCGATGCCCTCCTCTGCGGCGACCTTTTCCTCCCGGTAGAAGCGCTGGAACACATCATTGTAGTGCTCTTTTGAGATACCGATGCCGGTATCTGATATGTCGATGCGCGTATAGAACTGCCACGGGCGCACAGTGATCGAGACCTTTCCTCCCGCCTGTGTGTACTTCACGGCGTTGTCCAGAAGGTTTCCGATCGCTTCCGCTGTCCACTTGGGATCATGCCGGACTGTGATTTCTGACCCGCACGCGACGGATATTTCGATCTCTTTCTGCTCCGCTTTGCCCCACACCGTATTCATTGCCTGCGCAATGGTGTCGATCAGCCGGGATTCCACCGGATTGAGAGCAAAAGTTCCGGTCTCTAACCGGGACATTTTGATGAGGGACTGCATCAGAAAGTCCAGTTTGTTGATCTGAGCCTCCATCGAGTCGGAGAACTGTATCCTCTTTTCTTCAGGGATGTCCTGCCGTTTGAGGATACCGGCATAGAGCTTCACATTGGCGACCGGCGTCTTTACCTGATGGGAAATATCGCTGATCAGGCTCTGCAGGGTCTGTCTGTCCCGCTGGCTTTGCAGACGTTCTTCGCGCATGATGTCGTGATACTGCACCAACCGGTCCTGGACCTTTGAGGTCAGGGAATCGTCATAAGGGCGCAGGATCTCTGGCTGACGGCCTGCAATGGCGGCGTCCACGGTCTCGCAGATATCGTCCGCAAACCGCACGATCTGATGCCTCTGCAATGCCGCCCACGATCCGGCCAATAGAAGGATGCCGGCGCACACAGCCAGTATGCCATACCGGACGGACGCCGCCGGCACGTATTCCCACAATATCCAGATCAGCGCGGCTGTAAGGCCGGAGATCGTCAGTCCCAGAAAGACAGAGGATTTCATCGCGGTACCCCTTTCCAGATGTAGCCCATGCCGCGGACCGTCTGGATGTAGGCGTGGGCGTCGTCTTCGATCTTGGAGCGCAGGCGGTTCATGGTCACGGTCAGTGTATGGTCGTCGATAAAATTGCCGCCGCTGTCCCACAGCTTCTCCAGGAGGATCTGCCGGGTAAGGATCCTGCCGGCATTTTCCGTCAGCGTGCGGAGGAGCTTGTATTCGTTTGGCGTGATCGGCAGTTTTTCAGTGCCCCGCTGTGCGGTCAGGGCAGAGAAATCCAGCACCAGGAATCCGTCGCTCCACCGCTGGGAGGACGGATCAGCGGCAGCTTTGCTTGTCCTTCGCAGGACAACCTCCAGACGGCGCAGCAGGATCTGCATATTGAAGGGTTTCGTCACATAGTCCTCCGCACCCAGATCAAATCCGTCCAGCACATCCTGATCCAGATCGTTGGCAGTCAGAAAGATCACCGCCAGCTCCGGTCTTTTCTGCCTGATCGAGCGGCACAAGTCAAAACCGTTGCCGTCCGGCAGATTCACATCCAGCAGGACCAGATCAAAACGGTCTTCTGCGATAAGCTGCCGCGCTTTCCTGCAATTGTAGGCGGCGACTGTGATATAGCCGTTATTGTCCAGTTCAAAGCACAGTCCGGCACTCAGAGCCAGGTCATCCTCTACCACTAAAATCCTCATATTTTCATACCTTCCTGATTTTAATAACTTCAATTATTATATTTCATCTGTTCGGAAAACACAAGATATGAAATACGCGCGGAGAATGAAGCTTCTGAGGACGGCGTGCGCACCATCTGCCGGTTTGGCGTCGCGCACTGCTAAAAAAGATGCAGGGCTGTGTCGGAATCTTTGGAGATGACCGCACCTTCGATCTCATAAATATCGTCCATTGGAATGGCTGTACCGTCTGACAGGATGATCTTGTGCCCGGCATCATCGAGTTTCCTGATGATGCCGGTCGTGTGCAGGTAAGAACCGCCCTCTTTTCTCGCATCGGGTACAAAATAGGTGATGGCGGCCTCCGGTTCCATGGGGAGATATTCCCGGATGATCTGCAGCCTGTGATCCAGCTCGGCCTTCTTCATCTCGTCGAGTTCCGGCCTTGCCTCTGTCAGCCGGGCGGTTTCGCTGATCGCAGCGGCGTGTCCGGTAAGGGCGGCAAAAGGCGAAAACTGTGCCGCCCGATCCAGGGCAGACATGCGGGGATGCACAGCGGATACGTGGTGCGGCAGGTTGATGATGTCGTCGTAGTTTCCCATTATGCCTTGTGTCCTCCGATCTGATGATTTCTTTCCATGGCGGTCGCTCCTTTTTCCAGATTCATGCCTTTTAAAATGGCATTTTTCCCGTATTTTTTCTTTACGGACAGGATCGCTTCCTGGATCGCGCGCTCTTTTCTCAGGCTGGCATCCTCCTTTTGTTTTTGCTCTGCCAGTGCTTCATAGTCCGTGAACAGATCCATCTGAACATAGGAATCCTGTGTTGTTTCGCGTGCAGCGGATTCATCTGTCAGATGATTGGCAGACACATTGATCCTGCGGATCAGCAGATCTTTGTCTGTGATCCGTTCGTAAAGCGCCGTCACTGCTTCCATGATCAGCTTCGTGGAGGAAGTCTGTCTGCCCAGATTGGCTGTGCCGTGGGCATGTTTGGGAACCTTTCTGCCGTAATGGTCGACTGTGACCGCGCCCTTATAGATCCTGCTGGTCTCAGGATCTGTCAGATTCTCAGTGTCATATCCGACAGTGAGCACGATCTGGTCTGTGACCAGCCTCCTGTCGACCAGATCCAGCACGAGCATGTCGGTCATTTCCTTGACGACGAGTTCCGCCTTGTCGTAGTCATAGGGACAGTGGAGCACCTGGCCGGAACTGATGCAGTTCGTCTCCGGCTTATACTGCCTGATGAGGTCGATGGTTACAGGTTCCCATCCCCAGGCATGGTCGATCAGAAGCTCCGCATTGATCCCGAACAATCTGTAAAGCAGGTCCTCATTGTAAAAATCCTGGCTGCTCCCGACAGAGCATCTTGCCACGTCCCCCATGGTGAACATGCCGTTCTCAGCCAGTTTTCTGGCGTATCCCCTGCCGACGCGCCAGAAATCAGTGATCGGCCTGTGATCCCACAGAAGTCTGCGGTAGCGCATCTCGTCGAGCTCGGCGATCCGGACTCCGTTTGCATCCGGCTCGACATGCTTTGCCACGATATCCATCGCGACCTTGCACAGATAGAGATTCGTGCCGATCCCGGCGGTGGCGGTGATGCCGGTCCTGTCCAGGACATCCTGTATGATCTTCCCTGCAAGCTCCCTTGCGGAGAGAGAATAGGTTTTCAGATATGCGGTGACGTCCATAAAGACTTCATCGATCGAGTACACGTGGATATCTTCCGGCGCGATATACTGCAGGTAGATCTCATAGATCCTGGTGCTGTATTCCATATAGTGTGCCATGCGGGGCGGTGCGATGAGGTAGGACACAGAGAATTCCGGATGTTCGAGCAGTTCGTCCGCGAGATAGGATTCCCCCGTGAATCTGTGCCCCGGCGCGCCGGCTTTCCGCTGACGGTTGACTTCCGCGACTCTCTGGACAACCTCAAACAGCCTTGCCCGTCCAGAGATGCCCAGAGATTTCAGGGATGGGGACACGGCAAGGCAGATCGTCTTTTCTGTGCGGGAGGCATCTGCCACGACCAGATTTGTATTCATGGGGTCGAGCTGTCTTTCCACACACTCGACAGAGGCATAGAAGGATTTCAGGTCGATCGCGACGTAGGCATGATCTTTTTCCATAATGCGCGCACCTCTTTCTGTTCACGTACATCGGATATATATCCTATGATTTCCTGTTTCTTCTATAGTTATCATATCACAAACCGAAAATATTTTCCATACTGTTGTTCTTTTTGGCGGCTGATCTTCGGATTGCAGTATTTGCTGTACGGTATTATAATGGATATCAAAGGAAGTCCGTGCGCTGCAGAAAGGACGGGGTGATCGGGAATATGTCAGATTTTAAAATAATACAGGAAAAAGATCAGAAAGCGGATAAAAGACGGATGAATCCTGGAAAGCCCATCCTTCTTGAGAAAAAGGGATATGATATGTCAATGCGGTATCATCCTGTCCAGGGATTTCAGGGAAGGGCAGAACCACTGGGAAGTATTTATGATGTGATCCAGATGAGGCATGTACAGTTTGGGGAATGCAGCGAGGTGACAAAAGCAGATATAAACGGGGAGCAGAAGCAAGATGACCCCGTCATTTTCTATGAGACTTTTGGCGGATCCGACCAGGAGGATAAACTCTTAAATGTATATCGTCAATCCTGTACTTTTGCCGGGAATACGATATGTATTATAGGTTTGAATATAAAAGTGAACGACAGAAGTGTCCTTAACAGCTCGGGACTGCCTGATATTGCATCTCTGAAAGGAAAACTGGAAAGCGCTCTTCAAGATTTCCATAAAGCTTATATCATTCCCTTTGTGTGGACGGATACAAATGACAGGGGTGGATATACGTTTCCCTATTTCGAAGTCCGTTCTAAACTTATGGAAGAGGCAGAGACTTTATCAGAAGGTTATCAATATTGCCTGTATCGATGGATCGACAGAGATGCTGAGAATGACACTACGGATCAGGTTATCCACAGGCGGGAAAGCCCGATCGATATCAGACGTATGGCGGGAATGAAAACCAGCTCGGGAAAAGACGTTCTTATTTATATAACAGGGGCTTACAACTGGGAGACGACGGAGGTTCCCGGTGCTGCGGAGCTGTTTCTGGAGATGGACCATACTGCTTTTCGCAGGAAACTGAACCAGGCGCGCATAGCACTGAGACGCGGTCAAGTGCAAAATAAAACGTTTCTGCAGCTATTAACAGAATTGAGGATCATTGATGGCGGCGTACTGCCTGCAGACTGGAGAGTTAGCGACATAGAGCAGCAGTTGAACAAGATTGACTGGGACAAAACCCAGTTTCAAGACCAATATAGAGAATCTGTAATGCAGAAACTGATCAGGGAATTGAATGATAAAGAGCGGCGTCTGCGGAAGGAATTTTTCGAATTGAGACGGCGTGTTAAGTATCCTGATGGAAATAGACCAAGATTTTATCTTCCGGAATCTCTGATGCTGATGAATCCGGAAGCCCATAGGAAAATGCTTGCAAATCTGCAGGTCAGCGCTTTGCGGGCAGATGCGGCAAACAGCGGACAGGCAAGGGAGAGTCTGGCTGCTTTTGACCCTAACGACTGGAAAAAAGTGGTATTCCGAAGTGATTTTTCGGTAACTAAGCCCAATAAGGTGATCGGCGGGCATGAATACCTGCACAAGCTCAGGGAACTGATCCAGGAAGGATTTACAAAAGAATTTCTGTGCACTCAGCTGACTTCATTGCGGCAGTCTGCATTCGATAACCGGGACTGGGCGTTTGTATCAGGCCAGAGTGGTACCTGGAATATTAACGGTGTTTATTCTCCCGCGCCAGCCGAGGGAGATCTTGAGCCATCGCAGGCTCAGGCGGGATTGAACGCCGTAAGGAGCGCGCTGGCAGGAGAAATGTATGATAATGTGAGAGAGGATATCTTAAAAGCATGCAGTGCTTCTGGCAGAAGGTGAGGGGATTTTCAAAATATTTCCAATGTCATTACAACAAGAAAAATATTATACTGCAGAAGTCTATTATAATCTGTCCGATGATATCCGTGCGGAATTGATCTATGGTCAAATTGTCTGTATGGATCCCATGATGGCAAAGAATAGAGAGCTGATATCCTGAATTGGATATCAGCTCTCTATATGTTTGCTGGCAAATTCGATAATGAACTACAGACCTTTCGTAGATGTGCATAATCTGCGAAAAGCATTTCAAAC
>VSNO01000149.1 GCA_009774375.1 Lachnospiraceae bacterium | reverse complement strand
CAAATTTATAGCGCACCTTACAGGATGCGCTATATAGAATATCGTTTGGTTATCAAAATCGGCTGTGAATAGTAACACTCCCTTAGCAGATTAAAAGAAAAATATCTTGACAGATACCCCTTTTTTACGGTGCTCTCAAACGGTTTCAGCATGGAGCGTCTCTGTTCCATTTCCTGCTCTGAGATCAGAAGGCTGATCGTCTTCTCGGGGATATTGATCTCTATGGGATCGCCGTTCTGCACGAGCGCAATGTTACCGCCCACGGCAGCTTCCGGGGAAACATGACCGATCGCTGCGCCGCGGGTAGCGCCGGAAAATCTTCCGTCTGTAATGAGCGCCACACTGTCTCCCAGACCGCTTCCCATGATAGCGGACGTCGGGTTCAGCATTTCCCGCATACCCGGACCGCCTTTTGGCCCTTCATATCGGATCACCACGATATCACCCGGCTGTATCTCATTGCCGTAAATGGCTTTTAATGCGGTTTCCTCATTGTCAAAGACTTTGGCGCTGCCTTTATGTTTCATCATATTTTCGCCAACAGCCGATCGTTTTACAACACAGCCGTCCGGCGCAAGATTTCCTTTTAGAACAGCGATCCCGCCGTTTTTACTGTATGGATCATCAATACTTCTGATCACTCGCAGTCTCTCACTTCATGCCCTGAGATATTTTCGCCTACGGTCTTTTCATTGCAGGTAATACACTCTGTATGGATAAGCCCTGATTTATTGATTTCGTGCATGACTGCGTAAATGCCGCCTGCCCTGTCCAGGTCTTCAATATAGTGGTTTCCTGCCGGGGCAAGGTGGCAGATGTTGGGGGTCCTGTCGGATATTTGGTTTATCTCTTGGCTTGATCTCTTTTTTTACAAGTTCCATGATCTGCATACCGGTTTCTTTTGCAAGCCGGAGCCGCTCTGAATAGACTGCGGGGATCGTTCCGTTTCCGCCAAGTGCCATACCTAAAACTTCCGTAAGGCAATTCATGCTGTTTACAGTAAACATACCGGAACAGGAACCGCAGGTAGGGCAGGCTTTGTTCTCATACGCACACAATGTATCCAGATCGATCTTTCCCTTTTGATATTCACTGACCGCTTCGGAAATATTGGAATAGCTTATTTTCCTGTCATTCAGTTTTCCTGCCAGCATTGCGCCGCCGCTGATCAATATGGAGGGGATATTTAATCGGGCGGCTGCCATGAGCAGGCCGGGAACATTTTTATCGCAATTCGGTATCAGAACCAGACCGTCAAAAGGGTGCGCTGTTGCCATCGCTTCTGTTGAGTCTGCGATCAGTTCTCTCGTTACAAGTGAAAATCTCATGCCTTCGTGTCCCATCGCGATACCGTCGCAAACTGCGATCGCAGGAAAGACAAACGGAATCCCCCCGGCTTGCAGAACGCCCTGTCTGACTGCCTCTGCGATCTTATCAAGATTCATGTGTCCGGGTACGATCTCGCTGTAGGAACTGACGATCCCGATCAATGGTTTTCCTAATTCCTGATCGGTCACACCTAAAGCGTGGAGCAAAGCCCGCTGTGGTGCGGCAGAGAGCCCTTTTGTAATTTTGTCACTTCGCATGTGTATTACCTCCATGTTTTTAAAATTTGAACTGATATGCCCATGCCATTATTATACACTATAGTTGTATGATGTCAATATGTTGTATGACAACTAAGAGAAAAAAGAATACCTGCCAAAACAGGTATTCTTCCTGATTACTGAATATCTAATTCTTTCATGGCGTGCATGATGTGTATTTTCATCGCATTTCTTGCACCTTCGGCGTTCCTCTGCTCTAAAAATTCCATGATCATTCTGTGATCTGTAACAGTATCTTGGATCGCCCTGTCACTTTGCAGGGACAATACGACACCTTTTGAAATAGCCTGATATAGGATAGGCATCAGTTTGTTCATAAATTCGTTGTGGGTAGCCTGGGCGATCGCTTTGTGAAAAGCATGTTCGTTGTCTGTCCGGTCTTTGTGTCCCAGTATTTCATCTTCGATTTTACTGCCATAGTCCAGGATCCTTTTTATTTCTGCGTCCGTCCCCCGCAAAGCTGCAAAATATGCGGCTTCCGGCTCAAAGATCAGGCGCATTTCATAAAGGTCTTTTGCATTTACTTTTATACTGGATAACGGGGCGAAGTCCTGTGGTTGTTTCAGCGCGTTTTCAGTCACGAAAGTTCCCTTGCCGCGCTGTATTTCCAGTATATCGTAGGCAGCCAGTATCCTGATGGCTTCCCGCAATGTCGTCCGGCTTACATTCAATTCCTCGGACAGATCAAGCTCGTTCGGCAATTTGTCTCCGGCAGAAAACCGTTTTTCAATGGTTATCATAGACAATATCGTATCGGCAACGCTTTGAGAGAGCATTTTGTTTTTCATGATTCATGACACCACCTGTGTTTTTCTGATATTATACTACGGTTTGCCTGTAACTTCAAACAGATCATGCTGTCCTCTGTGAAAAAACGATCGATTTTTGGTTGCCATTTTCAGAAGAATTGCTATATAATAGTAAAAATACAGATGAATTCAGGATTGTTGCATTTGGGTGGCGGAGAAGAACTGGTAAAGGGAATTACGGTCTGCTATGATCTGCTGCCGCGGGAGGTTTGGGAATAGATCATGGGTAGGGCAAGTTTATCTAAGGATTTTACAAAAGGGAACATTGTGTGGCAGCTTCTGATGTTCACGCTGCCTTTTATGGCGTCCAATGCGCTGCAGGTGCTCTACAGTACCATTGACATGGTGATCGTGGGAAAATATGTGGGAACGCCGGGACTGTCCGCTGTCTCTCAGAGCAGTCAGATCCTCAGTTTTGCCACTATGGTGTGCCTTGGTTTCTCCAATGCGGGACAGGTATTGATATCACAGGCGCTGGGGGCGGGAAAACGAAAGGAGATCAACGAGATCATAGGCACGCTGTTTGGTCTGATCCTGGGCATGGGCCTGCTGCTGTCCTGTGTCATTTTACTGGCGCGGCCGTGGATCATGAGTGTCATGAACATTCCTGCGGAGTCATGGGACATGGCGGCGGATTATATGATCATATGCGGCGGCGGGCTGGTCTTTACAGCGGGTTACAATATGGTGTCGGCGGCGCTGCGGGGAATGGGGGATTCCAGGCGGCCTTTTCTGTTCATCGGCATCGCGTCCGCTGTGAATCTGATCCTCGATATCCTGTTTACAGGGATAATGGGCTTTGGGGTTGCGGGGGCGGCATGGGCGACGATCATCGGGCAGGCGGTGTCGTTTCTGTTCTCGATCTATTATCTCTACCGCAACAGGGATGCCTTTGGGTTTGATTTTAAGCGCAAGAGCTTTATACCCCGCAAGAAATACGGAAAGATGATCGCGGAACTGGGCACGCCCATGGCGGTCCAGTCCGGGTGCATCAATCTTTCCATGCTGTTTGTCAACGCCATGGTCAACAATGTCGGGGTGGTGGCATCTGCGACCTTTGGCGTGGGCGTCCGGATCGACGATATTGTCAATAAGATCTCGCAGGGGCTGCAGTTTGCCGCCATGCCCATGATTAGTCAGAACATCGCGGCGGGAGAGCGGCGCAGGGCCAGGCAGGTCGTGTGGTTTGTCTGGTTGTTTGCCTTTGTGCTGATGGTGCTTTTTATGACTGTGTATTTCGTGTCTGGCAGGCAGCTGTTCATGCTGTTTTCGGATGATACGAAGGTGCATGATATGTCCGCTACGTTCATCAGGGCGATCCTGTGGATGTTTCCGGCGATGTCGGTCATGCGCGGCAGCAACGCTTTTATCCAGGGGATCGGCAATGCGAAGCTCAGCATGGTGCTTGCCCTTCTGGATGGCGTGGTGTTTCGGATCGGTCTGAGCTGGCTCTTTGGCATTGTGCTGGACTGGGGCTTTTACGGGTTTGTGCTGGGGTATGGGCTTGCGCCATATGGCTGTGCCGTGCCGGGGATGATCTATTTTCTGTCAGGAGTCTGGCAGCGCAGGAGGGTGCTGGCGGAGGATATATAGTTTTTGATAGACTAAGCTGCAAAAATCCGGTATACTCTATATAATGGAAGGCAATGGATTCATGGAAAGCGAGGTATGAAGTATGCGTTACGATGTGATCATAATAGGGGCAGGACCAGGGGGGATCTTCTCGGCGTATGAGATGATCCAGAGGAAGAGCGATCTGAAGATCGCGGTCTTTGAGGCAGGGCATGCGCTTGACAGGCGGCACTGCCCGATCGACGGCGACAAGGTGAAAAGCTGTATCAAGTGCAAGAGCTGCTCGATCATGAGCGGATTTGGCGGCGCGGGCGCCTTTTCGGACGGCAAGTACAATATCACAAATGATTTTGGCGGGACACTCTATGAATATATCGGCAAGGCTAAGGCGATCGGGCTGATGGAGTATGTGGATGAGATCAATATGAAATACGGCGGGGAGGGCACGCGGATGTACTCGACAGCGGGCACGCATCTCAAAAAGCTCTGCCTGCAGAACAAGCTGAATCTCCTGGATGCGTCTGTGCGTCATCTGGGAACGGATATTAACTATATCGTGCTGGAAAATCTCTATGCGGAGATGAAGGACAAGGTACACTTTTTCTTTGATACGCCTGTCACGGATGTGGAGGTGACAGGCGGGGGATACCGCGTACACTGCGGGGAGGATAGCCATGAATGTGACAAGTGTGTCATCTCTGTCGGCAGGAGCGGGAGCAAATGGATGGAGAGTATCTGTGCCAAGCTTGCGATCCCCACGAAGTCAAACCGTGTGGATATCGGTGTGCGCGTCGAGCTGCCGGCAGTGATCTTCTCGCATCTGACGGACGAGCTGTATGAGAGCAAGATCGTGTACCGGACCGAGAAGTTCGAGGACAGGGTGCGGACATTCTGCATGAATCCCAAGGGGATCGTGGTGAACGAGAACACGAACGGCATTGTCACTGTCAACGGACACAGCTACGAGGGGGCGGACAAACAGACGGAAAATACGAATTTCGCGCTCCTGGTCGCAAAGCATTTCTCGGAGCCGTTCAAGGACAGCAACGGATACGGAGAGAGCATCGCCAGGCTCTCGAACATGCTGGGCGGCGGCGTGATCGTGCAGCGGTTCGGCGATCTGGTGCGCGGCAGGCGCAGCAACACGAAGCGCATCGAGGAAGGGCTCGTCACGCCGACGCTCGCGGCGACGCCCGGCGACTTAAGTCTCGTGCTGCCCAAGCGGATCCTTGACGGCATCATCGAGATGATCTACGCACTGGACAAGATCGCGCCCGGGACGGCAAACGACGATACGCTGCTGTACGGTGTGGAGGTCAAGTTCTACAATATGGAGGTCGATATCGACGAGAACCTTGAGACCAGATACAAGGGGCTCTATGTGATCGGCGACGGAAGCGGCGTGACGCATTCCCTGTCCCACGCATCGGCGAGCGGCGTGTATGTCGCGCGGCAGATCTGCTAGGAAAAAGCAAAAAGGGCACTTAGGAGAGATCCTGCGTGTCTTTTTTTTTATGCGCAGACCCGTGCAGAGGAAAAATGTCAGCATGTACCGGCTGATATACTTTAATATAACAATATACCTTGACAGACGAGGTATATTGTTGTATAGTGTATGCTAAAGGAAGCGGCGGACCGGATTTCCGGCTGGCTGGAAGGACACAAGGCAGATGACGGTTCCGGGAGTCCTGTCGGGGAGACTATCAAATGGAAAGGAGGAGGATCCTATGTCTATCACATCGGACATTCTCAGGGGGCATACAGAGGCGATCATACTGGCAAATCTGCTCGAGCAGGACAGTTATGGTTACCAGATCAACAAGGATATCATGAAGAAGACCAACAACACCTATGAGCTGAAAGAAGCGACACTCTACTCGGCGTTTCGGCGGCTGGAGCAGGCGGGCTGTATCAGAACCTACTGGGGGGATGAGACGGTCGGGGCAAGACGGCGGTATTATGCCATCACAGAGGACGGCAGGAAGGCATATCAGGGATACAAGCAGGAGTGGCAGGAGGCGAAGGAGATCATCGACAAACTGTTAAAGTAATCGTCTCCCGGAGTCGTCTCGCAGCATCAGGCAGAGAGAGACTTAAAAGGACGATCAATATTATGAGGAGGATAAGCAGATATGGATGAAAGGATCAGACAGCATTTCAATACGATTTTTGCGGAGGCACCCAAGACAAGGATGGCGCTCGACTTAAAACAGGAGATGACGCAGAGTGCCATCGACAAGTACAATGACATGGTGGCGGACGGATATTCTGAGGAGGACGCATATCAGAATGTCATTGATTCCATAGGAGACGTGACAGAGCTTTTTCCGGAGGTGGAGGAGAAGAACCTGTTCGCTCTGCCGGAGAAGGATCGGAAGAAGAAGGCGATGCTGACAGCGTGTGCGGTCGGTCTCTATATCTTTGCAGGAGCAATCTTTCTCGCCAGTGGGATGCTCAGTGAAGGTTTCGGATTTGATGAGCATATCGTGATGACGTATGGGTTTGTGCTGGCGATCATCATCTGCATACCGCCGACGGTCATGCTCGTCTATGCGGCCAATATGTACCCTGGGTATACGAAACGGGAAAAGCAGGATATGGTCGACCAGATTAAGGAAGTAAATCATCGCACCAACAGGGAAAAGGCGGTGCTAAAGACGATCCGTTCCCTGATCTGGACGATCGCGCTCATCATTTACTTTACGATCAGTATTTCGACTTTTGCATGGAATGTCACATGGATCATTTTTCTGATCGCGGCGTGCGTGCAGAAGATCGTCCAATTGATTTTTGAATTGAGGACAGAGGAGAAGCATCTGTAGATGCGGGAGGGAACAATGAATATGAGAAAAATGAAAATGGTCACGCTTGTGCTGCTGTGCGTCCTCACAGCCGGTCTGTGCGGGATCTTTGCGTATGGCATGTCGGGACGCGGGATCTATATAGGAGACCAGTCTTATGAATCTTACGGCGCTGATCCGAAGCTGGTGTTCGAGAAGGAGGTCCCGCTTGACGGGATCGACACGATCCTGGTGCAGTATGACATGAACAACAATGACATCTATCTCTATGAAGGTGAAAAGGATGTTCTGACGATCCGGGAGTACAACGAACTGGATCTGAAGGAGGGCGACCTCTCGACTGTGACAGTGACGGACAACAAGGTCGAAGTCCGGGGAAAAAGACGGAATGGGAAGGAATTTCAGGTGAAGCTTGGACGGTTTGGTTTCAGATCGGTCATTGGCTACACGGAGGTCATTCTGCCAGCTTCTTATAAGGGACAGCTCTCGCTGCTGACAGCAAGCGGTGATATCAAAAGGGAGACTGCGGTCGTGCTTGACAGGGGCTTTCGCGCGGAGACGAGCAGCGGCGACATCATGATCCCGGAGATCACGGCGGAAAATGTATCATTAAAATGTGTCAGCGGTGATATCCAGGTCACATCGGTCAAGGCAGGCAGCAGCGACCTCGCGGGAAAGATCAGTATCGCGACAAGCAGCGGTGATATTGATGTGGATCAGTTAACGGGTGAGATGGACATCGAGAGCACGAGCGGGGAGATCACGCTCAAAAATCTTGCCGGCGGGACGAAGATCAAGAGCAGCAGCGGCGGCATTGAGTCCGAAGTGATCACGGGTAACACCTGGCTTGAGACGACCAGCGGCGATGTCACGGTGCAGCGCATCGATGGAGATGTCCGCGCCGAATCATCGAGCGGCAATATCAGGATCCTGGCAGGCGGCGGAGCGCGGACAGTCGGGACGACGTCGGGGGAGATCAGGCTGGAGGACACAGCAGGTGCGTGGGAGGCCAGATCGTCCAGCGGCGACGTGTCGATCAGGGCACAGGAGGGCAGCGGCAGTATCACCACGACGAGCGGCGACATCGATCTGGAGCTTGGGAAGCTCACGGGCAGTCTCGATATTGACAGCAGCAGCGGCTGGGCGAAGATCCGGATCTCCGCGGACAATGCATTTGATTTCAGGGCGGATACTTCCAGCGGTGACATCGGGACCTTTTTCGATGATGATCTGAATTTTTCCAGGAAGGGAGACAGCGCCCGCGGGACCTACGGGGATAATAAGGCGGGCAGCAGTATCGTGGTCAGGACGACCAGCGGTGACGTGCAGGTGACGGAGAAAAGATAAAAAATGATCTTCAAAAATTCTTCTTTATACAGAGATCGATATGTGCTATAATCGGTATCGTGGTTTTTAAAAAGTTATAGAAAGGACTAGGTATTGAGATGTACATAACATGTTTGGATTTGGAAGGTGTGCTGGTTCCCGAGATCTGGATCGCTTTTGCCGAGGCGAGCGGCATTCCGGAGCTGAAGCGGACGACGCGCGATGAGCCGGATTATGATAAACTGATGAGATGGCGGCTGGGCATCTTAAAGGAGCACGGGCTTGGCCTGAAAGAGATCCAGGAGACGATCGCAACGATCGATCCGATGCCGGGCGCAAAGGAGTTTCTTGACGAACTCCGCTCCATCACGCAGGTCATCATCATCAGCGACACGTTCGCGCAGTTTGCGACGCCGCTGATGAAAAAGCTTGGCTGGCCGACGATCTTCTGCAATTCGCTCGAGGTCGCCCCGAATGGTGAGATCACAGGGTTTCGGATGCGCTGTGAGCAGTCGAAGCTCACGACTGTGAGAGCGCTACAGTCGATCGGATACGAGACGATCGCCAGCGGCGACAGCTACAATGACCTGGGCATGATTAAGGCGGGCAAGGCGGGCTTCCTGTTCAGGAGTACGGACAGGATCAAGGCGGATAACCCGGAGCTTGCGGCCTATGAGTCGTATGATGAGCTGATGGATGCGATCAGGAGAGCGATGGTATAGCAGGATCCGTCCGGATCAGTCCGTCGGCGGTCAGTTCATATATCTGGTCACAGACTTCGGCGATATACTTGCGGTCGTGGGACACGCTGATGATCGCGCCCCGGTAGCCGGCGAGCATGCGCCGTATGACCGGATTGGACAGCGGCGAGAAATTGCGGCTCGGCTCGTCGAGCAGGAGGACATCGCAGCCGGAAGTGTCGAGGTAGAGCAGCATGATCTTTGCCTTCTGCCCGCCGGACAGTTCCCGCATCGGATGCGTCATCTCGTCCGCGGTGAATTTCATGCTTCCCAGATATGTGCGCATCATGGAGATGCTCTGTCTGCTGCCATCGGACAGAAATTCGACGGGGGTCTGCTCCAGCGGCAGAAGCTCCTCACAATTCTGCGGCATGTAGGCGGCTTTGATGTCTGTGCGCTGCAACAGCCCGTCCGCGAGGATGCGCATGAGCGTCGTCTTGCCGCAGCCGTTCCTGCCGGTGATACAGACGTGCCGCGCACCCTGTATAAAGAGGCGGATACCGCGTGCGAGGACGGGACATTCCTGCGTGCCAAAGGCAGCCGGTACACAAAGTGCGTCCAGCGTGAAATCCAGCACGACCTTTCCGTTTGGAATGGAGGCCTGGTTTCCGAACCTGGTGAACATCGCCTCCTCGTACTCGGGCATTTCTGTCATATTCTCAAATTCTTTTTCAAAGCGCGCTTCGTATGCTTTTACCCGGTGCATGGTCTTTTTTAACAGCGCTGCAGTGTGGGGATCCTGTCTGCTGACAGCATTTTGCTGATGCTCGACTTTCTGCTGGATCCGGCGGAACTTCTCCTGCTGTCTGTCATAGGCGCGGCGTTCATTGCCGGCTTCCTGCGCCTGTTTTTCAAACTGCCGGAGCCTGCCGGCGATATAGCTTCGGTAGTCCGCGTAAGCCACGGTACAGCGCGGGGCGGTCTTGCGCCTGAGCTGTTCGATGTGGATGATCCTGTTTGCCGTCCGCTCGAGGAGTGTCTCATCGTGGGAGATGTAGAGCACCGGAATCGGGCAGTCCTGGATAAAGCCCTCCAGCCATTCGAGCGTTTCGAGGTCAAGGTCGTTTGACGGTTCGTCGAGCAGGAGCATCGTCGGCTCTTCGACCAGCAGGCGGATGAGCTGGACTTTGATCTTCTCGCCGCCGGAGAGGATGCCCAGAGGCTCCTCTGAGTAAAGGCGCTCCAGGGAGAAGCCGATCTTCGCGCACAATTGTGAGAGCTCGCGCGGATCCTTGTCGTAAAAGCGGTCTGCCGCGGTGAGATATTCGTAGATGGTGCGCTGGCGCTGCGTCTCGGGCAGTTCCTGCGGGAGATAGCCAAAGCGCTCCCCGCTTCGCTGGATCTCACCCTCATATTCTGCGTATGCCTCTGCTATGTCGGGGGCATAGATCAGTTTGAGCAGCGTGCTCTTGCCGTTGCCCTCCTCGCCGATCAGGGCGCATTTGTCCCCGGGATTGACGCACAGGTTAAAGTCTTCTAACAGGACACGGTAATCTTTTTTGTGACGTATGGTTAAATGTCTGATCTGTAACATGGAAATCCCTCCGTTTCGTGTATGATCTTTTTTGGTTCTCGAAATGGGAAAACACGAGGGATGTTAGAATGTGTGTCAACTGTTTTGAATGCATCTGCATGCAGATGGTATGCGGAAAAATGCTGCATGGTGCGCAGCAAAAGCCAGAGACGATGATCTCCGGCCCGCATTGATGCAGGAAGATGACGGCACACGGCTGCGGAACAGCGCAGCTATGTGGGCACAAAACAAAATCACACAAAAACGGACAATGCACGACGATGTGCAGCTGTCCTGATCTAATATCTTGACTTGTGTTTTCTGTTTTGTTATCTCGTCATCTTCCCACCGCCTTTCATGTGAAATGTGAAATTAGAATCTGCATTTATTTTATGAAATAATTGCAGACTTGTCAAGCCCTGTCTATATTGCAAAAAGTTGATAGATTCAAAGTTTTATGAATAAAAATGAAAACATTGAATAAAATGACATAAAAAACAACAGAATTTCACATGTTATTGACATGTTGAAAGAAAGG
>VSNO01000148.1 GCA_009774375.1 Lachnospiraceae bacterium | reverse complement strand
ACCTTATACAAAAAAATATCCAAAAATAGGAGGTATCCTAATGAAAATTTACAGAGCAAAAGATTACAACGACATGAGCCGCAAGGCCGCCAACCTCATCTCGGCGCAGATCATCATGAAACCCAACTGTGTGCTGGGACTTGCCACCGGATCCACCCCCGTCGGCACCTATCGCCAGCTCGTGGAGTGGTATGACAAGGGCGATCTCGATTTTTCGGAGGTCATGACCGTAAACCTTGACGAGTACAAGGGACTGACACGCGAGAACCCGCAGAGCTACTACTACTTTATGAATGAACATCTCTTCGGCAAGGTGAACATCAACAAGACCAGAACCTTCCTCCCGGACGGAACGGAGCCGGACAGCAATACTGCCTGCGAAAATTACAATGAGATCCTCCGCGCAGTGGGCGACGTGGACCTCCAGCTTCTCGGTTTGGGGCACAACGGCCACATCGGATTCAACGAACCCGGAGAGAGCTTCTCCACAGAGACACACTGCATCGACCTGTCGGAACAGACGATCAATGCCAACGCACGCTTTTTCGAAACCCTGGACGAAGTGCCGCGTCAGGCGTACACGATGGGCATCAAGACGATCATGTCCGCGCGCCGGATCCTGATCATCGTATCCGGCGAGGATAAGGCAGAAATCGTAAAGCGCGCATTTTTCGGTCCCATCACACCGCAGGTGCCGGCTTCCATCCTGCAGCTCCACCGCAATGTGACACTGGTGGCTGACGAAGCGGCACTCTCAAAGTGCTGAGTGACAGAATGGCCAGAAAAGGAGGGCGGACAACATGACTTTGAGAAAGATCGTTAACGGTACAGTCTTTGGTGAAGACGGCTCTTTTGCTCCCGGCACAGTATATATGTGCGATGAAAAGATCGTATCGGAGGAACAGTACCTGGGTGCATCGGGCGAGGAGACCGTGACGGATGCCGCAGGATGCTACGTCATCCCCGGCCTGACCGACATCCATTTCCACGGATGCATGGGCAGCGACTGCTGCGACGGCACCGTGGAGGCGCTGCGCACGATGGCGCGCTATGAGGTCCGTAAGGGCGTGACTTCGATCACCCCTGCCACCATGACGATGCCGGAGGATGTGCTGGCACAGATCTGCCGCGCCGCCAGGGAATTTCACGACGCGGCGGAGACAGACGCGGCGGACTTCTGCGGGCTCTACATGGAGGGACCCTTTATCAACATGGCAAAGAAGGGCGCACAGAACGGAAAATACATCACCGCCGCCAGCACTTCCATGCTTGACCGCCTGCAGGAACTCTCAGGCGGCATGTTCCGCACGGTGGCGATCGCCCCCGAGACGGAAGGCGCCATAGACTTTATCCGCGAAAACGGCAGCCGCATCAACATTTCCATCGCACACACCGCGGCAGATTACAATACTGCCAGGGAGGCGATCGCCTGCGGCGCTTCACAGCTGACGCACACGTACAATGCCATGCCGCCCTTCACGCACCGCGCCCCCGGCCCCATCGGCGCAGCCGCCGACGATGCACACTGCAGGGCAGAACTCATCTGCGACGGCATACACATCCATCCCGCCGTTGTGCGCACAACGTTTAAGATCTTTGGCGACGACCGGATCCTCCTGATCAGCGACAGCATGCGGGCGGCAGGTCTCGCGGACGGGCAGTACGACCTGGGCGGACAGAACGTCAATGTCAAAGGCAATCTGGCAGTGCTGGATGACGGCACCATCGCAGGCTCCGTGACGAACCTCATGGACTGCATGCGCACCGCTGTCCGCGACATGGGCATACCGCTTGCCAGCGCGGTCAAATGTGCGGCTGTCAACCCGGCAAAGGCAGTCGGGATCTATGCGGACTACGGCAGCCTCACACCCGGCAAATATGCAAATATCGTGATACTTGACAAAGATCTGGCGCTGAAAACAGTATTTCACCACGCCTCACCGGTCGAATGATAAAAAGGAGGACAGATTATGGCTACCATGGTACTTGATATCGGAGGAACCGCGATCAAATCAGGGCTTTTTGACGGCGGAACCCTGTCGGACATCCGGGAAACGCCCACCGAGGCCGGAATGGGCGGCGGACATGTAGTACAGCGTGCAAAAGACATCATCGACTCCTACCGGCAGCGCTGCTCCTTTGACCGCATCGGCATCAGCACCGCAGGACAGGTAGATCCTGTCCGCGGACAGATCATCTACGCAAACGAAAATATTCCCGGCTACACGGGCACCCGGCTGGGCGAGATCCTCACACAGGCCTTCCATGTGCCGACAGCAGTCGAGAATGATGTCAATGCCGCGGCGATCGGTGAATCTGTCTTCGGCGCCGGAAAGGGGCGCAAAGAATTCGTCTGCCTGACCTACGGGACAGGCGTGGGCGGTGCGATCTTCGCCGGCGGCAGGCTTTACTCCGGCTGCAGCTATTCCGCCGGCGAATTTGGCGCAGTCATCACGCACCCGGAAGACCGCGACATCGGGAGTGATATGTTTTCCGGCTGCTACGAGAAATACGCCTCCGTCACCGCACTCGTGAAAAATGCAGTGCAGATGGATCCCGCGCTGGACAACGGCCGCAAAATATTCGGGCGTCTTGATGAGCCGGAAGTCAGAGCGCTCGTTGACCGCTGGGTCATGGAGATCGTGTATGGCCTGACCTCCATCATCCATATGCTGAACCCCGAATGCGTGATCCTTGGCGGCGGCATCATGGAACAGCCCTATGTGCTGGAACAGCTCCGCGAAAAACTGTATCCCAATATCATGTCAAGTTTCCGACATGTACAGATCGAAAAGGCCGCGCTGGGCAACCGTGCAGGTATGCTGGGCGCCGCTGCGCTGACACGCTGACCACTTTTGACAAATTTGCGAAGGAGATGATCCATTGACCGGAAATATTTTGGAACTGATCACAGAACAATACCACTCACTAACCCGTTCCAGCCGGAAACTGGCTGACTATATCCTTGCCAACACCCACGATTCACAGTATATGTCCATCTCAAGCCTTGCGGAGAACTGCGGCGTGTCCGAGGCATCCATCACACGTTTCTGCCGCAGCCTGGGACTCTCAGGCTACAACAACCTGAAACTCGCCCTTGCCAAAGCGGCATACGTGACAGATATCGGGGATCCCTCGGACACCCCTGAGACGATCACTTCAGAAGACACGCTCAACAGTATCTTTCACAAGCTCTATGACTCCAACGTCCTCTCCTTAAATGAGACGATGGAATTGCTGGATGAGACCGAGATCTCGCGGGCAGTTGACCTGATCTCTTCCGCTGACAGGGTATTTTGTCTGGGAAACGGCGGCAGTATGGTCATGGCCATGGAAGCCTGGGCACGCTTCTCCATCGCAACCTCGCGCTTTGTCCATATCGAGGATTCCCACATGCAGGTTATGAACATCTCCCTCGCCACGGAACACGATGTCATCCTGTTCTTCTCCTACTCCGGCTCCACCAAGGACATGGAGGATATCATGCGCATCGCTGTGGAACGGCATGTCTCCGTTGTGCTGGTCACACATTTTCCAAATTCGCGCGCTACCAAATACGCGGATGTCATCCTTCTGTGTGGTTACAACGAAAGCCCGCTGCAGTCCGGTTCTGTTGCCGCCAAGATCGGCCAGCTTTTTATCATAGAATGTCTGTTTTATGTATTCTGCAAGCGCAACCCTGAGGTCTACTCAAAGGCACGCTCTGCCACTGCCGATGCGATCATGCCCAAACTTTTATGATCGATTTTGCCCTAACACATATTTAACAAAAAGTGTGACCATTTCATAATTTTTTTGTTAATTTTATACATTTCTCATTGCTTTCAGAGTCATTTTGAGCTATATTGAATGTATGAAGCAATAACACATGCAGAAGCTTCGCGCACATTCTTATTGTTTCCTGTTTTTAGTATGAAACATTCGCTGAATTGTGCATAATATATTAGAGTGGAAAAGGGTCCATACACTCATATCACCATAGCTGCATGTATCAGGGGGCGGAAATTTTGATCGCAAGAAAAAACGAATTTCAAAATGATATACTAAAGGAAATGAACAGTGAAGGTATCTATGAACCGCCAAAGGCTCTCTCTTTTATATCACCTTCTAAAATAGAGCGTATCCCTCAGGAGGAGTATGACCAGCTCGTAGAACCCTACCGCGAAGCCATGACGAGGCTCGAAGTACGTATGAATGGACTAAATGAAGACTACCGGAAAAAGTACAGGGATTATCCCATCCACAATATACAGGCACGCATCAAGAGCAGAAAGAGCATCGAGAAAAAACTTTCCAGCAAAAATCTCCCTGTCACAGCGTACACTGCAAAAGATAACCTGACAGACATCGCAGGCATCCGTGTGATCTGTTATTTTGTGGAGGACATTTTCAGCATCCTCTCGCTCGTAAAGGCACAGACCGACCTGCTGATCCTAAAGGAAAGCGACTATATCCACTATCCCAAGGACAGCGGATACAAGAGCTATCACATGGTGCTCGGCATCCCGGTATATCGTATCGAAGGGATGCAGTACTATCCAGTCGAAATACAATTTCGGACACTCGCCATGGACTTGTGGGCCAGTATGGAGCACCGCATCTGTTACAAGGGCGAGACGCCCGATGAGACTACCGACGCCTTCCGCAACTACTCCGGGGAACTCTCCGAGATGGAACGGCGAATGAAGCACCTGCTCGATGAGATCCGCAGGGACAATCCGCAGGAACCGATGCAATAGCCCGGTTCGGCTACCGGCTGCCTGCAGGACTGCTGCTCCTGATCTCGATCGTGATATTGCAGTCCGCTATGAACTGGTAATTCGCTTCAAGCCCATAGGCTATATGTATCTCCAGACAGTCCTCGCTCTCCGTCACCTGGACTTCCCTAGTGTCCATCGCGACCAGGATATTTCCGAATGGGGTAAAATAATCCGTCATGGTTTTTTTACCCTCGGAAAACACCAGCTGTACATTTACCGGTCCTTTTTTCCAGAGTGAGAATTCTTTTCCCCGCACCTTGATCATATTCCGGATCGATTCTGGCAGATCCTCCATGATCTCCTCATATCGCACATAATGTGCACCATTCTTATAAAAGTATTCTCCGGGACAGATCGTCTCGATCTGGTCGAGCTCCTCATCGGAGGCCGACTGCCCCACCTCATTGTCAACAAACTGAAGCCCGCGTATGGATACTAATACTTCCTTTGTCACTTCATCACCTCCCGCGCTGTATGAGTCCCTTATTCGAACAGTTCCAGCAGCGCAAACCTATATTGAATCTCCACCCTGGCATCCTGATCCCCATCTGTATTTGCATAAAAATAGGAATCCATGAATTTCTCTGCACCCTCTGCTGTCAGTTCGTCCCCGTTCTCATCAAGGATACAGCCAATCCCCAGCTGCATAAAGATCTCCGGGCTTAACGCACCAACCCACAGTACGACGCCCAATGCCATCAGTACATTTTTGAAATATTTTTTTCGCAAAAACATATGTCCATACCTCCCATTTTCTGCAACGACCTTCTCCTATCCGTAAGTATGGACATATATATGATGTTTATACACTTTTTTTTCGATCTTCTTTTTCAAGCTGGAGCTGCTTGATGATGGCCTCCTCCTGATTGTTGATATGCTTTCGCACAACATCAGCCGCCGTGATCTTGTCCTTCTTCAAAATACTGTGATACATCTCCAAATGCTCCTGCTGCAGTATGCCGTGAGAGGAGGCATCCTTGAGATACTCAAACCGGTAGCGGTACATCTGCTCCGACAGATTGCTGACCAGCTGTATCAATCTGGTGTTTCCAGTTGACAGGACGATCTTGTCGTGAAATGCGACATCGGCCTCCGCAAGCAGCCGCGTATCCCCATTCCTGACAGCAGACTTGAAATTTTCACATGCCTGATAGATGCTGTCCAGTTCCGCCTGCCCCATGCGCTCACAGGCGAGCTCTATCGCCAGCACATCCAGCGCGCGTCGTACTTCCATGACATCCTGAAGACTCTTCAGCGTGATCTGCGCCACCTCGGCGCCGCGCCTTGGTATCATGATCACCAGCCCTTCAAGCTCCAGCTTCCGGATCGCCTCACGGATCGGCGTTCGGCTCACGCCAAGTTTGTTTGCCAGGTGGATCTCCATCAAACGCTCTCCGGGTTTGAGCTTTCCGGTGAGTATCTCCTGCCGCAGTGTATTGAACACCACATCCCTGAGCGGTAAATATTCCTCGTCCTTCATCATGCTCATATCTGCCCCTCCAATCACGAATCCATGTTATGAAATCCCGTTACGTTTACCTGTGCGTTGATCCCCTTTGTCCTGAGTGTCTGATCGATGTAGACCGCTGCCGCGCGCGCCGCGTCCTCCTCCAGATAGACGCCGAAGATGCTTGGCCCGCTCCCGCTCATCAGCGCGTTCACCGCCCCGTTTCCCATCATCATCCTCTTGATGTCTGTAATGATGGGATACTCACGCTCTGTCACGGTTTCCATCACATTCTCCATGCGGTCTGCGATCCCCTTCAGGTCTTCCTGCTCCAGCGCCCTGATCATGCCGTCAATGTCAGGATGTCTCTCCAGCATATCCAGCCTGAGCTGTCCATACACCCACTGCGTCGACACCATGATCGGCGGTTTGACGATCAGGAGCGTCGCACTGGGCGGCGCCGGCAGCGGCGAGAGCTTCTCCCCGATCCCCTCCGCCAGGGCGGTCCCTCCCATAATGCAGAACGGGATGTCAGCGCCAAGTCCCACCGCCTGTTCCATCAGCTGTTCTCTGGAAAGACTCAGATCATACATCTCATTCATGGCGAGCATCGTAGCTGCCGCATCCGTGCTGCCACCCGCCATTCCCGCGGCAACGGGGATATTTTTCCTGAGCCTGATCTCCACGCCGTGCTGTATGTTGTACCGCTGTTTCATGAGCTTTGCCGCGCGAAAGATCAGATTATTCTCCAGATCCCCCAGATAATCCCTGCTGTTTACAGACAGTATGATATCCGGATCCTTTCTTTTCTGAAATTCCAGTTCATCATAGATATCAACCGTCTGCATGACCATCCGGACTTCATGATATCCGTTCTCGAGACGCCGGCACACATCAAGCGCCAGATTGATCTTTGCTCTTGCCTTGCATTTTAGTTTTTCCATCCGTTTCCCCTTTTTGTATTTTTTCCCGTACAATTTTTTATATTATATAAAATAATTGCTGGTTCGTCAACCGTTTGCAGAATCTCGAACACGTTTTGGATTATATCCCGTTACAATTCACACCCCGTCATGATCTTATCCCTCAATCCACCGACTTCAGCGATTCCGCCATATTGATCGTGTCGAGCTTCACGGACATGATCCGGTTGACCACCCATGTAAACACAAATGTCAGGCAAACGCTCAACAGATAACTCACCGCCCTGATATGGATATCGAAGGACATGAGGTCGATGTCAACCTTGTGCATCACATACAGGTGCAGCGCTTTGCCAAGGAGGAGTCCCGCCGCGCAGCCGATCGCTGTCAGCACTGTATTCTCACGAAACACATAGGAGGCCGTCTCGTTTTTGTAGAATCCCAGCACCTTGATCGTCGCGATCTCGCGGATCCGCTCCGTGATGTTGATGTTGTTCAGGTTGTAGAGCACGATGAACGCAAGCGCCGCCGCGCATGCGATGATGACAAACACGATGTAATCCATACTGCCCATCATGCTCGAAAAGCGTGTCAGCATATCCGCATTGACGGAGACTGCCGTCACGTTGTCCGCCTTCATCAGCGCCGCGCCCGCCGCGTGGACATCCGCCTCCTCCGCCAGATCAACATAGAGATTTTTGTAGGACAGGTCACCGAGTGCTTTCTCATATGTCCCGGCATTCAGATATACATAATTGTAAATATAATTCTCGCAGATGCCGCTCACGACTGCCTCGATCTCCCTGCGGTCCTCGTCAACCAGATGGATCGTGTCGCCGATCCTGATGCGATACCGCTCCGACAGCTTCTCACAGATGACCGCCTCGCCGTCCTGCGGGTACGCGAGTGCCTCCCCTGCAGGCGTGTGCAGATCGATATAGCCGCTTAATTGTACTGGGTCCTCCACGACGATCAGATTCACCGCTTTCACACCGTCCGCCGTCTCCATGTCCATTGTCGTCTCCAATGAGGCAATGCAGGTTCCGCCATACACAGCAAGCGCTTCCCTGATCCCGTCCAGGGAAGCGGATTCTGCGCCCTGCACGCCGTTCTTTAAGGTGACGCCGATCTGGTATGTCTGGATCTCCATAAACTGCTGGTCCGCAATGTCCGTGACAGAATCCCTGATGCCAAACCCTGTCACCAGCAGCGCCGTACATCCGCTGATACCGATCACCATCATGAGAAAGCGCCTCTTATACCGGATAATGTTTCTCACGGACACTTTATGCAGAAACTTTAAACGATTCCAGACAAAAGGCACCCGTTCCAGAAAGACGCGCTTCCCGGCTCGCGGCGTCTTGGGGCGCATCAGATCCGCTGCCACCTCCCGCAGCTCGCGGCGGCAGGAAAACCATGTCGTCCCCATGGAGCACAGCAGCGCGCACATCATCCTTTGCCGCCAGCGCCGCCACGTCCTCCTCCTCGAACCCGAGTGTGGACAAAAGCCGGTAATCGTATAGCTGTTTTTCCCCCAGATACGCGTTGGCGGATTCCACCATGACCGGTCTTGTGATCTTAAGCCCCGCAAAAAACCCGACTCCCATCGCCACGATCGCAAAGATGGCAAGATAACGCCCAAGGCTCTGCCAGATTTCCCGCAATGTCGTTCTTCTCATCATGGATTTCATAACATCACCTACCATTCAATGTCTTCGACTTTTACGATGTGATCGTTCTTCACCATGCTGACGATCGTGCCGCTCTTCACCGTGATGATCCGGTCTGCCATCGCCGTGATCGCCTGATTGTGCGTGATGACGATGACCGTCTTGCCCTTGTCCCTGCAGGTGTCCTACAGCAGCTTTAACACAGCCTTTCCGGTATTGTAATCTAATGCCCCCGTCGGCTCGTCGCACAGGAGGAGCTTTGGATTCTTCGCCAGCGCACGCGCGATCGCCACCCGCTGCTGCTCCCCGCCTGAGAGCTGCCCCGGAAAATTTTTCGTCCGCTCCCCGAGCCCCACTTCTTCCAGAACCTCTGCAGCGTCCAGCGGATCCCTGCAGATCTGGGCGGCAAGCTCGACATTCTCCAGCGCCGTCAGATTCTGGACCAGGTTATAAAACTGGAACACAAAGCCCACGTCATACCTGCGGTAACCGGTAAGCTGCTTTTTATTGTACGCCGAGATCTCCTCGGAATCCAGAAACACCTTTCCGTCCGTCAGCGTATCCATCCCGCCAAGAATATTCAATATCGTCGTCTTCCCTGCGCCCGACGCGCCCACAATCACGCAGAACTCGCTCTTTTCGATCTGGAAATTCACGTCGTGCAGCGCCTGGATCGACACCTCTCCGGTCTTATAGATCTTACTCACATTTTGAAATTCTACAAATGAACCCAATCTTCTTCTCTCCTTTTAGGGTAAACTTAATACATCAGCATAATTACCGATTGATATATGCCACAAGAAAAATGACCAAACCCTTATTCCTTATCGAATGCTTCAGCCTTTCACTTTATCTGCTCTTTCGAATCTTCCCCTCCTTCTTCCCACAATTTTTCATCAGGAATTTGTTCAAAGCAATACTCCACAAACTCCAACATATTTGTTTGTTTGACACCTTTAATCTTTGATGCAAACAATCTTATCTGTTTAAGCGTGTCATTACTAACAGGCTCCGTATTAATAGGAAAAATTTTACTGTAATAAGTTCCTTTTTCTGAATCCGATATACGCTTTATCATTATACCTGCTTTTATCATCACATCCTCGAGATTTGTTATATTATATATTGGTACAATATACTCTTGTAATGGATGACCCCTAAACATTTCACCAGATATAAATTCACTTTTATTTTTCTCACTACAATCATCTGTATCCATAATAATGAACAACTTGAAATTTTTTAGCTTCTTTTCCTTTTTATCATACTCCACTGAATATTCCTTGGAAAATGCACTTAAAGTTCTATGACATTTTTTATTTAGCAGCTCCTTCAGTCCATTTATCTGAATACTTCCTCTTCCTTTATCTTTTGATATAATTTTCACTGAAAGATGAAGATTCGTATATATAAATCGAACCAAATGAAATTCAGATTTACCATGTACAATAACGGCGCATCTGGTATATTTTAATGTGTCAAAAGGCACTATTACTCGCCCCCTTTTACATCCATATCGCCATTCTGCAATTCATTCAAAATCAAATCATAGTCTATCGAATCTACAATCGGGACGCCGCCAAACAAACCTTTTAAATACATAATCCTGGGATTATTCGTTCCTTGAATTCTTGGATATCTGTCCAAACATTTAACTTCCTTATTTCCTTGATAATCAACAGTGATCAAATAAACTGATTTAATATCAATGCTCTCCAACATATAAGTATTGTGCGTGGTAATGATTAATTGCCCTGAAATATCATCCATCATGGATTCCAATATATTTTTCAAAAGCAGATCATGAATACCATCATCAATTTCATCATATACAACCGTCACCCCGCACAATACACCTAATAAAGAACGGATAATTTCAAGTATATGTTGCGTTCCTGCTGATTCATATTTAAAATCAATTTTTCTAATTTTTCCACCTATTATTTTCTTCACATAAAGCTTATAAGAAATTTCTTTTCCTTCATATCTACGTTCATAAAAAATATCTTTAATATCTGCATAGGCTTGTGTGAAAAAATCTTTTAATATGCGCTCAGAACGATCTAAAAATGACTCATATACTATATCTACCTTTCCCACATCCAAACTGTGTAATATATTATTGGGTTTTCCTGTCCTGACCTCACTTCCAGAATATGATGTTTTCTTATAATGCACAGTTATCTCCTGTAACATGTCCAATATATCAAAAACATATAAGAGATAAT
>VSNO01000147.1 GCA_009774375.1 Lachnospiraceae bacterium | reverse complement strand
CCCAATATGATCGTGCGGAAGATCGATCAGGAAAGCGCATTATTGTCACGTGTGGAGGTAACAGAAATGGTTGAAAAAAGTAAGGCTTTCCAAATCGGAGTTCATTGTTTCATGATACTGTTAATGCTGTTTTGTCTGATCCCGTTTCTGCTTCTGTTGGTCTCCTCCTTTACGGCAGAATCAGCGCTCTTAAAAAACGGCTATTCTTTTTTTCCGTCGGAGATCAGCTTTGACGCCTACAAAGCGCTGCTTGTCGATTCCAGCAGCATCTTTCGGGGATATTTCCTGTCTTTTGTCGTGACTGTGACAGGTACTTTGAGCAATGTTGTCCTGACACTTTTATTTGCCTACCCGCTGTCCAGAAGGGACTTGCCCGGAAAGGGATTCTTCTCTTTTATGGTATTTTTTACAATGCTGTTCAATGGCGGCCTTGTTCCCACATACATGATGTGGACTGGTGTGTTCAACATTAAGAATACACTGTGGGCGCTGATCGTGCCAAACCTGATGATGGGCGCGTTTTATGTGATCATGATGCGGACTTATTTTACGACCAACATACCGGAAGCCGTTCTCGAGGCTGCCCGCATTGACGGCGCAGGAGAACTCAAGATGCTCATTCAGATCGTGCTGCCCATGTCCAAGCCGATCATTGCGACCATTATCCTTCTGGTCGGCCTGAATTATTGGAACGACTGGCTGAACGGTCTGTATTATGTAAATGACGACCGGTTGTACAGCATTCAGGTACTGCTGAACAAGATGCTGATGGATGTCCAATACCTGATGACCAACGCCGCCAGCTCCCTGGGACAGAGCATCCAGCTGCCTGCTACAGGCATCAAGATGGCTGTGGCAGTTATGGGTGCGCTTCCTATGTTTATTATTTATCCATTCTTCCAGAAATATTTTGTACAGGGTATTGTGATCGGTGCAGTGAAAGGCTAATGAAAGGAAATAGCAAAATGACAATGGTGAAAAATCCGATCCTGACAGGGATGCATCCCGACCCGTCCATGCTCAGGGTAGGTGACGATTATTATATAGCAGTCTCCACATTTGAATGGTTTCCCGGGGTGGAGATCTACCATTCCCGGAATCTCATAAACTGGAAGCTGGTGAGCAGACCCTTGAACCGTGTCAGTCAGCTGGATATGACAGGCGTCCCGGATTCCGGTGGCGTCTGGGCGCCCTGTCTGTCATACTGCGGCGGGATCTTTTATCTGGTCTATTCAAATGTCAAAAGTATTTTTGGCTTTTTTAAAGACACGCCCAACTATCTTGTCACCAGTGAGCGGATCGACGGGGAATGGAGTGAGCCAGTGTTTCTCAATGCGAGTGGTTTTGACGCGTCCCTGTTTCATGACACAGATGGCAGAAAATGGCTGGTCAATATGGTGAACGATTTCAGGCCGTGGAAGAACACAAGCGGCTTTGGCGGGATCGAGTTACGGGAGTATTCCTGCGAAAAAGGGAAGTTGGCGGGTGAGAAACAGATCATCTTCCGCGGGAGCAGTCTGGGGGTGACAGAAGGTCCTCATCTGTACCATATTGGAGACTACTACTATCTGCTGACGGCAGAAGGAGGAACCGGATACGACCATGCGGTGACCGTCGCCAGATCCAGAGCGATCACAGGACCGTATGTGATAAGCCCGTTCCACCCGCTTCTCACGAGCGCAGGGCATCCGGAGCTGCCTCTGCAGAAGGCAGGACATGCCAGTCTTGTGGATACCGGTGACGGACGGTGGTATATCGCCCACTTATGCGGCAGACCCATTACGACTCGATCCCGCTGCGTCTTAGGACGGGAGACCAGTCTGCAGGAGATTATCTGGACAGAAGACGGCTGGCCAGTGCTTAAAGAAGGCGGCAATCAACCAATGGATACGGTTGAAGTGGCCTCGGATGCCGTCCAGGAACGCCGCCGCCGCGTATATTTTGATTTTCAGGATAAAGTACTTCCATTTGAGCTGCGGACATTGCGTGTACCGCTTACAGATCAGGATCATTCCCTGACAGAGCGGCCGGGATATCTGCGTCTCTACGGCGGGGAATCTCTCAGCTCCCGTTTCCGGCAGAGCCTGACAGCCTTCCGGCAGGAGGACTTTGACTTTATTGCAAGTACGGCGCTTGATTTCTATCCGGACAATTTCCAGAAGACTGCAGGAATTGTACACTATTATGATACCATCAATTACCTGTATCTTTTCCTGTCGTGGGACGAGGACAGAGGGCGCATCCTCAATGTGCTCAGGAACCGCCTGAAAGAACAGTCGTATCCGCTGGCAGGCGGCATTGTCCTGCCGCCGGAAGGAAAAGTATACCTCAGGATGGAAGTCCACATGGAACACAGCGCCCTCTCCTACTCGCTGGACGGTCAGACATATTTTACAGTCTACACAGACGATATTTCTTATTTGTCGGATGATGCTTACAGCGAGATCGGAGAGTACCGTTTTACCGGAGCGCATATCGCTCTATGTTGTCAGGATACCACCGGCGAACGGACGCCGGCAGATTTCGAAATGTTCTGTTATGACGGCACTGCAGGCTTATAATTAGAAGGGGGATCGCTATGGAAATGAAAAAAGATCATGACGGCACAGCCCGGACCGCGGCGCTGTGCAGAAAAGCTGCTGCACAGGGCGCAGTTCTTTTAAAAAATGAAGATGCCGTACTTCCGCTCACTGCGGATGACCGCGTCGCTGTATTTGGAAGATGTCAAAAGGATTATTACAGAAGCGGCACCGGCTCGGGGGGCGCTGTAAACGTTCTGTACACGACAAATCTGCTGGATGGCCTCAGAAACGATCATATTACGGTAAATGGCATGCTGGCAGACTGTTATGAATCGTGGATCGCCGGGCACCCATTTGACAATGGCGGAGGCGGCTGGGCGTGCGAACCGTGGTGCCAGGCCGAGATGCCAGTCTCACAGGAGCTTGCAGCCAAAGCCGCCGCTGCCTCCAACAAGGCAGTCGTGGTCATCGGAAGGACAGCCGGAGAAGACAAGGACAATGATGCGGCAGAGGGCAGCTATTTTTTAACCGGCACGGAAAAAGAATTGCTGCACAATGTGTGCGCGCATTTCGAAGATGTGATCGTAGTGCTAAATGTGGCAAACATCATCGATATGAAATTCATGCGGGACAGCAGCCATATCAAAGCCGTTGTCTATGCATGGCAGGGTGGCATGGAGGGCGGAAACGGCATCGCGGACGTACTCACAGGCAGGGAAGTATTTCAGGGGAAGCTTACCGATACGATCGCCGGGAAGATCACAGATTATCCTTCCGACAAAAATCATGGCGGAAAGGAAAAAAATATCTACCAGGAGGATATTTATGTCGGCTATCGGTACTTTGAAACCTTTGCGCAGGATGCAGTACTCTATCCTTTTGGCTATGGCCTCTCCTACACAGAGTTTTCAATATCCGGCAGCAAGGCAGAAATACACGGCAGCGGCGCCCAGATGGTGTTTTGCATTACCTGTAACGTCAAAAATACCGGAACAACATACAGAGGCCGTGAGATCGTCCAGCTGTATGTGGAAAAACCGGCGGGCGGCATGGGACGGCCATCCCGGGAACTGATCGGCTTTGCCAAGACACGGGATCTGAACTGCCTTGAAGAAGAAACGATCCGTATGGACATACCTGTGTACAGGCTCGCTTCCTTTGATGACAGCGGTGTCAGCGGTTACAGGGACGCCTATGTACTCGAGGCAGGAATATACCATTTCCACATAGGCACCAATGTGCGGGATACCGTGGAAATACCTGTCCAGGGAACTCCCGGCTGGGAGCTGGAAGACACGCTTCTGCTTGCACAGTGCGAGGAGGCAATGGCGCCTGACGAATCCTTTGTGCGCATGCGTGCACGTGCTGCGGACAATGGTGCATATACCATAGAGTATGAACCAGTTCCCACCAGAACTGTCAACATAAAAGAACGAATTATTTCCTCGCTGCCCGCGCCAATACCATACACAGGTGACCAGGGACTGCTGTTAAAAGATGTTCTCACCGGAAAATGCACTATGGAAGCGTTTATCGCCCAGCTTTCCATGGAGGATCTGGCAGCGATCGTGCGCGGGGAGGGCATGTGCAGTCTGAAAGTGACGCCGGGAACTGCCGCTGCATTTGGCGGGGTCTCTGATAACCTGCTCCGCTTCGGCATACCCGTCGGCTGCTGTGCGGACGGACCATCCGGAATCCGCATGGACAATGGCGCATATGCCACCCAGATCCCGATCGGGACACTGATCGCGTGCACATGGGACGAGGCGCTTGCAGAGGAATTGTCTGCCTGTATCGGAGAAGAACTGGTACGCAATCACATCGATACGCTTCTGGGACCCGGTATCAATATCCACCGCCATCCGCTCAACGGCAGAAATTTTGAATATTTTTCAGAAGACCCGCTGCTGACAGGAAAGATCGCGGCGGCAGTCGTGCGCGGGATCGCGGGCAGGGGCGTACACGCTACGGTCAAACATTTTGCCTGCAACTCACAGGAAACAGGAAGACATATCGTCAATGCAGTCGTTTCGCAGAGAGCGCTGCGCGAGATCTACCTCAAAGCATTTGAGATCGCTGTGAAAGAGGGAAATGCACAGTCCGTCATGACTTCCTACAATCCAGTCAATGGTTACTGGACTGCGTCCGCATATGATCTGAACACAACCCTGCTGCGAAACGAATGGGGATTTACAGGGATTGTCATGACGGACTGGGGGGCAAAGATCAATGATGTCATCGAGGGCGGAGCAGGGTCCAGCCAGCGTACCGCTGACATGATCCGATCCCAGAATGACATCTATATGGTGGTGAACAATAATGGCGCCGAGATCAATTCGTACAGCGACGATACCCTTGAGGCGCTTGAAACCGGAAGGCTTACGCCTGGAGAACTGCAAAGAAGCGCGATGAATATCTGCCGTTTTCTGATGAAGATCCCCGCACTGGAAAATGAAGGAAACGGCGTTGTGAACATTCCGTCGATACCGCCGCTCGATACCGCTCCGCAGGCGGAGAATGCCCTGGACGGCCATTCCCGGATCGTATGGAATACTGCCATAGAAACCAGCAAATACTTTATTATCAAAGAGACAGCTGACTATGACATTATCGTGCGGCTGATGTCCCGGCAGACATTTATGGCGCAGACCGTATGCAAAGCGGTCTTAAATGGCAAAGAGCTGGTCACTTTTCAAACCAACGGCACAGATGGCAAATGGAACCTGCAGAAACTGCTGCGTGTTCATCTGAAAGCCGGGTGCTATCAGATCGTATTGCAGTTTCCCAAACCTGGCATGGAGGTTGATCATATGGAATTTCGGAAATCAGGAACTGTGGGAAATAAGTGTCATGGCCGGTGACAAGATTGATATATCCCTGGTGAACGCAATCGCTTTTGACCCTTATACACATGGCTATTATAAAGTGGCCGAAAGGGTCGGTGAAGCCTTTAAAGACGGCTTACAGCTTAAAAAATGATACCTTCGCTCTACAGGGGTTCCTAAGGACAGGGACTCCTGTGTTTGTACCCTGCTGCGAAGTATAGACCTCCTGATAGTTTATTCTTCATCATTTCCACCTTCATACGCATCAGATCCGATTTTGCATGAAATATATTTATTTATATCATTTTGGTCTATAACCCTTTTGCCTAATAATGTAATCGCCTGTTTCGGGCATCTGCTAATGCAACGATAACACATCGTACATTGATCGCCTGAAACAGCAAGACCATTTTTTATCAGGAGATTACCCATAGGACACAAACTTTTGCACAAACCGCAGCCGATACATTTTGAGTGGTCGATTTTTAGTTTGTTCGTATATCTTTTTGTTTTCCACCCAAAATATAATCTCTGTCCAAACAGCCCTGCCAAATGACAGCATACCCCCAATCCCTCTTGCGGCGGTTTTCCGCTTTTTATGGAATAAACTGCTTTATGTATTTTTTGCTCTGCCTTCATTACCAGTTCTTTATTCTTTTCGGGGCTGCGTTTTAACGCCTTTACATCACAAATACTATCGGGCATTTTTAGATGTAAACCACCCGCTATAATCGCTCCATAGCTGTTTAACAGTCGTGCTGATATTCCTGCGCCGTCACCGCTGAAAAGCCCCATTGTTGCAATGATAAAAATTTTTTTTCCTTTCCAGATATATTGATTGGACGTAATATAATCACGCAGTATCTTAGGGATATTGCTGTATTGCACTGGATATCCTATCACGATCTCATGATTATTTTTGATTTTATCCAGGGTATCTTCATCTTCGATAGGAAATATATTTTTACGATTGTCATATTCTGCTACAAATTTATCGACACAAAACTTTGTATTCCCTGTACCGCTAAAATATATTCCTATCATCACATACCTCCCTCTTCTTCCAATCATCCGTTCCCACTCCCCGTTTTGAAATTCTCGATAAGTGAGATTTCATAAGCTTTTTTCTCCAGGTACTCCCAGTTCTTATTCCCGACAGGTTCATAGGATGTCCATGCCACTTTAAGCTGGTTCTCAGATATATAAAATCTGATGCGGGTTGAAACTCCGTTACTTGTATCAATATCAGGCTCTGCCACATAATCAAACGTGTAAACCGTATGCTTCTGCGTCCAGTCTGAAGTATCCCGGTAGTAGATCACCGCATTTTCCGCAGGTATCCTGATGCTTTCTTCTTTTCCGGGAAGATAGAAATAGCACCGCGTTCCAATTGATGTGATATAAAATTCATTTTCTCCTGCCTTGTCCTGAAACAGGATCTCGCCGTCACTCAGGTCAATCCAGAGCAGATCGCTTTCTTTCAGCCAGCCCTCCACGTAGCCATTGTGGTGCGGCGCTGTCCAGTGCTCCGCACAGATCCAGGCTGTATGATCTGCCTGTACGCTCCCGCGCATCGCTTTTCTCCCCACATCAGGATAAATATGTAGTACCGAATCATTTTCATCCAGGATCTTCATATCATAGTCATAGGTTTTCCTGTGATCATCTGCTTCTTCCCACTGAAGCCAGCAGGAACTTCCCTCAATGGGGGATTTCTCATCATATGTAAAACAATCCCTGCTATAGCCGGATGGATAGATAATCTCATACTCTGTGGCACCAGCTGTTAGATTGCAGCCCGTCAGCGATAAGATAACTGCTGCTGCACAGCATAAAAAAACAATATAGTGCACAGTTGTTACTTTCATATCTTCCCTGTCCTCCTTTTGCTTTTATTATACTTGACCCGTACGATAATATCAACGACTCTGCCTGTAAAAAGTTAAGGAACTGTTCAGAAAAATGATTTTTCAAACACGCCGAAGTACAGTTTACAAGGGACTACACAGGGTAATGGTCTGGCGGGCGCTGATATGCCCGTCAGATTTTCCATGTAATGTTCAAGTTGTCGCTTGTGGCGGCAACGGTGGCAATCATCAAATTCACCACCCGCCGCTTGTCGTCAAAGAATATATCTTTCCAAGTGCAGAGGCAGCCGGAAATCTGGCTGACCTGTTCCGGGCTGATGGCTTCCACCATCAACTCCGCTATCTTCGCCAGAAGCTGTCCGTCCAGTTTCCGTACCCCAAGAGGATTGATTTTCGTACTTGTGGGGTATCTCAAAGGGAGCAGAACTGGCGCTGACGGCGGGAAGCCTTTTGCCGGGCCTTGTCAATGCGGTGGTTGCGGTTGCTCCCATGAATACCGTATGTCAAGGATTTACCATGGAAAAAGGTATCTCTATTGCGCCGGGAAGTAGTTGGAGTTTCCATGGGAAAGAAGTTCCTTATACCGCTTACGGGCTGGAGAAATTTCCTCTCGGTCATGTGGTGCAAAAAAGCGTCCGGGCGAGGGAATTAACCATGTATGACCTTTACCTCCCTCTTGTGCAGCATCCCAACCCCGCCGCAGTTATCCAGGTTGAGAAAATTACCGGCCCTGTCCTGCTGATCTCCTCTAAAATGGATACCATGTGGCCATCAGAACTTGCGGCAAAACAGGTTATGAAGCGATTGCAGGATTATAGTTTTCCATACTTCTACCAGCATTTGAGTTATGATTATGGCGGGCATTTGTTTGTTCCAATGGAATTGCGGCTGACAAAGTTTTTCAAAGGTGACCGATGGAAAAATAAAGAGCGAGGACGGAAAGCCCGAATGGATTCACTTATGAAAACACTGGAATTTGTTTCCCGGTGGTGAACAATAGACAGGGGGAAACAGCATGGCCTTAACAGTACTGGAACGCTTGAAAGACCTGCGTGTAGAGTGTGGCTTGACGCTGGAACAGCTTGCGGAGCAGACGAACCTCTCCAAGTCTGCGCTGGGCAGTTATGAAGCGGACAGTTTTAAGGACATCAGCCACTATGCCCTTATTAAGCTGACAAAATTTTACAGCGTGACTACCGACTATTTGCTGGGGCTGTCTGAAATGAAGCAGGATTTAGAGGAAGGCGCCAGCTTTAAGGGAAGCCGCTTTGAACAATGGCTTTTAATCTACTGCAAGCAAAATCATCTCCCCTATAATCAGCTGATGGAGGAAGTCATGTTCCGGGTCAAGGTGGTCTGCGTAATATTTTTCCCCGTCAAACCATAGCCCGGTCAGCCCTGCTTCATCAGCGGCAAGAAGAATACCGCCGATTGGCGATTGATAATGAGTTATATACTGCATTTTGTCCCCTTTCGTTATAAGTTAAAATATTGGTTAGCGTCAGCCGGGGCTTCGTCCCGCATAGTCATTGTATAACAGCGCAGGGGAGTAACTACCGTGATTTTATAGTCAATAAAATCATGTTCCCTGCCTGCTTTCTGGCACATACGGTGTTTTGCCATATTGCGCCATTTGGTAACGCTTTCCTCGTCTTTCCATTCGGATTTGCTAAGCAGCTTTCCCTTTGTGGAAAGGCTTTCAAAGCGTTCTGCACTGATAAAGCCATCTGCCTTTGACAATTCCTCGGAATGCTCTAATTCCGTTTTCAAGGAAGCCGCCATATTCAGATAGTCGTCCATTTTACCCTCTTTGATAGTTACCTCAAACAATACAGTTACGTTTGCCATTTCGTGTTTCCTCCTTATTTTTCATACATATTTTGCAAGGGCGGTAGCCGCCCTGTATTGCTTCTTCCAGTGTGTCAAACAGCACGATATTTTTCTCCAATGGTAATCTTGCAGGGCAGCCCGGATTGCAGACAATCTTTGTCGTCTTTACTCCGTAATAAAATTTGCCGTCATACTGCTTGTTTCTTTCTGTGATCGCTCTTATTTTTTCTTGTTTTTTCATTTTGCTGTTTTCCTTTTGGTACATAATCTTTCATGCCCGGTATTGCGCCGCCCGCTACCGCCCAAAGATACAGACTGGCAACGCTGCAATAGGGGCTGAACCGCCTGCGGTACTTTTCAAATAGTTTGCGGTCTATCTTTCTGTGATGATATACCATGCGAAGCCCACGCTGTATTGCCAAATCGTCATAACTGAAAATATCGGGTCTTTGCAGGCAGAACAGCAAAATCATTTCAGCCGTCCACACACCAATTCCCTTTAGGGCAGAAAGTTCTTTTATGGCTTCCATATCAGACAGTTCAGAAATGCCCTGTAAATCAAATTCGCCGCATTGCACTTTCCCCGCAAAGTCCGTGATATATTCAGCCTTGCGGAATGTCATGCCGAAAGACTGTAATTTAGGAATACCCGTAGACAGGATATTGTCGGCGTTTACCTCCCCGAAGCAGTCACTCATTCGCTGCCAAATGGTAGCCTGTGCTTTTGTAGAAATCTGCTGTCCTATGATGTGATGTATGACAGAGGAAAATAAATCTGTGTCAGTTTCACGCTCTATATGTCCGATTTTATCAATAACCTCCGCTAAAGTCTTATCTTTGCTTTTCAAATAATCTGTTTCTATACTGCTGTATCTGAAATACAATCCTGCACCTCCCGTCTGCCAAAAGGCGGCTTGACATTTTTTGAAATCAAACTTGACAAAGTTTGCCTTTTTCACCATGATTTTATCACACAAAACAGATAAATAATATCAGTAAAACGTCAGAAACTATCAATATATCTCCAAATGAAAGGGCATATGAACATGAAAACTGAAAAAGAAACCTATCTCAACTCTGTAAATCTGTACGTTGATACCGATTTCCCTTATCTTGTCCTTGATGTGATTAACGACAGGAGCTATCCCCGCAATCCCGGCTTTCAAGTCATGCACTGGCATGAGGATTTACAGTTTATTTATGTTTTAGGTGGTTCTATTGAAGTAAAAACGCTTGACAATACTGTTTCTGTGCAAGCGGGAGAGGGTATTTTTATCAATAAGAATGTGGTGCATTTTGTACGGCGCACGGGCGAATGTCACTATAACAGTTTTATATTCCCGGCACAGTTCCTTGAATTTTCCATGGGAAATCCTTTCCCATTGGGACAAGCCTGTACCGTCCATAGTCCGGCGAAACTGTTTGTTGATGTTGTTGTAGAAAATGAGCAGTTTTCCTTTTTTCATTTTGCAAGCGGGGAAGAATGGCAGGAAAAGGCATTGTCGCTTTTGTGCAGGCTTTCAGAGTTGGAAAAAAGCAAAACAGAATTTTATACTTATGAGGTATTGGTGCTTTTGGCTGCTCTTTGGCTTACTATGAGAAAGAATATTCTGTTGCCACCAAAACAGCAGGAGAGTACCGTCAGTATGCGTATGCAGAAATTCCTGCGCTGTATTGAACAGCATTACCCGGAAGATTTGACACTGGAAGATATAGCGGAAAGCGCAAGCGTGAGTAAATCAGAATGTTTAAGGTGTTTCAATTTGACGTTGCAGACTACGCCCTATAAATACTTAATGGAATATCGGCTGTCAAAGGCGGCAGAGCTGCTTAAAAAAACGGATCAGCCCGTCAGTGATATTTCTGCCTGTGTGGGTTTTCATCAAGTAAGCCATTTCGGGAAATGTTTTAAGGAGAAAACGGGCTATTCGCCTAGAGAATATAGAGGTTTGTAAAAAGCCATTTTATGCCTTTCTCAGACTATCAACGCCAAACAGCCAAGTCAAGGACGTAAACGCCGCTAAAGCGGTAAATCCTTGACTTGGCTGTTTGCCATTGATAAAGGGTAATTAAGGAATAAATGAATATCTATGTCGTTTCAACCTCTTTTCCTTTCCATTCCCTTCATGCAATAGGGATAATCTAATTAAAAATCAAAAGAACGGATAGGAAAGGAATAGATAATTTATCATTCTGTGATTTATTCTTTAGTATTTTATATATCTATACATGTCT
>VSNO01000146.1 GCA_009774375.1 Lachnospiraceae bacterium | reverse complement strand
TATCATAACCTGTCACTTTGTGCTTTGCAATCAGGGTATCGATCCTGCGCTTCATCTGTTTTTCTTTGTATGCGTTCAAATCTATTTTGGTCAGTGCAAAAACTTCTTTTTTGAAATATTCATAATCAAATGCCATGAGTATTCCCCTTTCTTTCTATATATTTCCCCTTGCACACTCCCACATCGACACAGTAAAACTCTCTGCGCCGTTAAATGGTCCAGCCGCAATTTCCGATAAGGATTGATAAAGAAGTTCAGTTTTATCACAAATATGATATCAGAGCGGTACGCTCTGATATCATATCATCACACATTCAAAATCTAATCAGCGTCCTCCGCTTCCTGCTTTGCAATCACTGCATCAATATCCACCGACACTACATCAGAATCGTCTTCTTTGGCCGCTGCTACCGGAGCTTCCTTCGCTTCCGAAGCAAGCAGAGCCTTGATGCTGAGACTGATCTTCTTGCCCTCCTCGTTGAAGTCAACCACTTTCGCAGTTACTTCCTGGCCTACCGACAACACATCTGAAGGCTTCTCGATATGCTCCTTGGCGATCTGGGAAACATGTAACAGGGCATCAATACCCGGCTCGAGCTCCACGAATGCACCAAAATCAGTCATCCTGGCAACCCTGCCTGTCACTTCGTTGCCGACTGCATATTTTGTCGATGCGTTCTTCCATGGATTGGAATCATCAAATTTGAGTGACAGTGCAACCTTGGTCCCGTCAATATCCTTGATCAGAACTTTCAGATCCTCACCGACTTTAAATACCTTCTTGGGATTCTCGACACGTCCCCATGACATCTCTGAAATGTGGAGCAGGCCGTCCACTCCGCCAAGATCGATGAAAGCACCAAAATCTGTGACGTTCTTGACAGTGCCTTCCACAACATCGCCGATACTGATCCTTGCGAACAGCTCTTTCTGCATCTCTGCCTTCTTCGCGACGATGAGCTGTTTCCTGTCACCGATATATCTTCTTCTCTTAGGATTATATTCGCTGATCACAAACTCTATGTCCTGACCGGCATACTTATTCAGATCCTTCTCATACACATCTGACACGAGGCTTGCCGGGATAAAGATACGAACCTCGTCCACCACTACGCTCAGGCCGCCGTCCAATACCTGCGAAACTTTCGCTGTCAATACTTCCCTGTTGTTAAACGCCTCTTCGATTCTCTTGTTGCCCCTGTCAGCGGCAAGTCTCTTGTAGGTCAGAAGAACCTGTCCCTCGCCATCATTTACTTTAAGAACCTTAACCTCCATCTTATCACCAGTATTAAGGATCGTTGTAAGGTCAACATTTGGCTCATTGGTGTACTCGTTACGTGTGAGAATGCCATCTGACTTGTAACCGATGTTAAGGATCGCTTCATCTGGCTTGACGTCGATGATAGTACCTTCAATTACCTCTCCTGTATGAATAGTTTTTAATGATTCTTCTAACATTTGTTCAAAAGTTAATTCTGACATAATTTTGAACCTCCTCAATTATTTTGTTTGGGGTAGAAGCCCCCGCTGTGATGCCCACCAGTTCTACAGAATTAGGTAACTCTAATTGCAGGTCTTCCAGTGTTTGTATATAGTAAGTATTCTCACATTCACTCTGGCATAATTCATATAGCTTTCGTGTGTTTGAACTGTGAGTACCACCTATCACAATCATAACGTCAGCCCTGGCTGCCAGTTCAGTCGCTTCCCTCTGACGTTCCTCCGTTGCGTTGCATATAGTATTCGCAACAATTATATCATAACCTTTTTTTCGAAAAATTTCAACTAATTCTTGAAATTTCTTGTAGTTAAATGTCGTTTGTGACACAATGCACAGTTTTTCGCCTTTTTTCGCTTCAAAATGCTGTGCCTGCTCCTGCGACTCCACCACGGCCGCCGGCGTCTCTGACCAGCCTTTGATCCCCTCCACCTCAGGATGTCCATCATTTCCGATGATGATGATCCGGCATCCGTTCGCGGACTCCCTCTCCACGATCCTGTGGATCCTCTTCACAAACGGACAGGTCGCATCGATGCACGCAAGTCCTTTGCCCTCTATCAGCTCATAGATCTCTTTGGGCACCCCGTGCGAACGGATGATGACGCTGCCCGACTGGAGCGCTTCGAGCTCCTCCTTGCTGCCCAGCACCCTGACGCCTTTCTTCTCCAGATCCTTCACCACTTCCTCATTGTGTATGATCGGACCATAAGTATAGATCTCCCCCGCCTTCTCCGCCTGCTCATATACGGTCTCGACAGCCCGCCTGACGCCGAAGCAGAATCCCGACGTCTTTGCCAATACCACTTCCATCACTGCGCTCCCCTGCCGCACAGATCGATAATGGCATCTACGACCTGTTCGATCGTCATGGCAGACGAGTCGAGGAGGACAGCATCCTTCGCCTGCGTCAACGGAGAGAGTTCTCTGTGCATATCCTGATAATCGCGCTCTACAATATCCTTCTCTACCCTGTCCAGATCACATTCCTGTCCCTTCGCCCGAAGCTCCTCGCAGCGTCTCACAGCGCGCACATGGCTGTCCGCGGTCAGATATACTTTTACATCCGCATCCGGCAGCACGCAGGTTCCGATATCCCTGCCGTCCATGACAACACTTTCCTTCCGGGCAAGCGCCTGCTGCAGTTCCACGAGCTTGCTGCGCACCTCCCTGTTCGCACTGCTCGAGGATGCCATCTTTCCGACCTCCTCTGTACGAATCAGAGAATTTACGTTGCGTCCATTGAGCCACACGATCTGTTCCCTGTTCTCATATGTGATCGTCACATCTACATTGGGCACCGCTTCGCTGATGCGCTCCTGCTCGTCAGCGCCGATCCCCTGCTCTATGAAATACAGCGCCATAGCGCGATACATCGCTCCGGTATCCACATAGATATATCCCTTTCTCTTTGCGATCAATTTCGCGATCGTGCTTTTCCCTGCCCCGGCAGGTCCGTCGATCGCTATTGCAGTCTTATCACCCATCTGTTAGTTTCTCCCATCTTTTATAAAATTATGTAACTACCTCATCTATCGCACAGGGCCGCGCTGTCCCCCGCCAGATATCCTGTGGACCACGCGATCTGAAGATTGAACCCTCCGGTAAGCGCATCGAGATCCAGCACCTCCCCGGCAAAATACAGTCCCTTCACGCGCTTTGACTCCATTGTCGAGGGTGACACTTCACGGACGGATACGCCGCCTTTCGTAACTACCGCCTCATCGAAGCCCCTCACCCCAGTTATTGTGAGCTCCAGGCGCTTGATCGTCCGCACGATACGCCCCCGCTCTTCCCGCGTGATCTCATTGACCCTCTTCTCCGGATCGATCCCTGACAAAACCGGCATGACCGGAACCAGCTTTGCCGGGAAAAGGCTGTTGATCACATTTTTGAACTGCTTGTTCTTATTCTCATCAAAGTCCCTGAGAACACGCCTGTCAAGCTGTTCATGGGTAAGCGCCGGCTTTAGATCGATCAGAAGCTTTGCCTCCTGTTCCCCGGTCTTACATACCTGATGCACATAATAACTGCTGGCACTCAGGATCAGCGGTCCGCTGACACCATAGTGTGTGAAGAGCATCTCCCCAAAGTCCGCATAGATCTGCTTGCCGCCAAGCTCCACACGCACCTGCACATTCTTCAATGAAAGCCCCTGCATTTTGCAACACCAGTCCTCCTTCACGGCAAACGGCACCAGCGCCGGCATGGCCGGAACCACACTGTGACCGCACTCCTGCGCAAACCGGTACCCGTCGCCTGTCGAGCCTGTCAGGACATAGGAGCAGCCCCCTGTCGCGATGATCAGCCTGTCAGCCTTCATTTCCGACTGTTTGCCGGTTCTTCTGTCATGCAGCCCGATCCCGGCGATCCTGGCACAATAAGGCGGTTCTGTAGACTCTGACTGCACTGTCCTGACTGCCCGCACCTCTGTGTCCAGCAATACCTGAACACCGCGCCTTTTCAGTTCCTGTTCCAGTGCCCTGATAATATCGGAACTATGGTCGGATCTTGGAAACACGCGCTGGCCTCTCTCGACTTTCAGCGGACAGCCTGCTCCTTCAAAGAAATCCATGACCGCGTGATTATCAAACCCATAGACTGCACTGTACAGAAATTTTGCGTGTTCCATCACATGCTGAAAAAAGTCTTCGACCTCGCAGGCATTTGTCACATTGCACCTGCCCTTTCCTGTGATGAACAGTTTTTTTCCGAGTTTCTCATTCTTTTCGATCAGAAAAACCCTGTTTCCGGAAACAGAACTGCCTTCTGCACCTGCAGCAGCAACTGCTGCCATCATTCCCGCAGCTCCGCCGCCTATAACCACGATGTCCACTACTGTTGACTCCCCTTCATCTTTCTTTTATCTTTTTCTACGCTGCCCCATCTGCGCCTGCAACGGTGTGTTCAGCATATCCTCGTCGATAAAATTAATCTCATCCTTCAGATAAACCTGGTAGTTATCCCACGCGCGCTCCAGAGACTCGAGACTCCTTTTCACCTCATCGGGTCTGCGCAGGCACAGCGCTACGACCAATGCGTTGATCAGGCTCAGCGGTGCGACCAGCGAGTCCACAATCGAGACCATATCGCTCCTCGCCAGCAGATTGCAGGATGAGTAGAGACACATTGGTGAATGGATCGTGTCCGTCAGCGTGATCACTTTGGCGTTCTTGTCGTTTGCCATCTCCATCGCCTTGAGCGTCCTCATCGAGTACCGCGGGAAACTGATCCCGATCACGGCATCCTTCTCATTGATCCTGAGCATCTGCTCAAAGGTCTCGGATGTGCTGGTCGAGTCAAGCAGATAGACGTCTCCACGGATCATGTTCAGATAGAAGTGAAGGAACTGCGCAAGCGGCTTACAGCTCCTGAGCCCGATGATATACACATGCTTCGCCGCCAGTATGATATCAACCGCCGCCTCAAACGCCTGGGCATCAATATGCTCCATCGTATCCTCGATCTTTTCAATGTCAGAGCTCAGCACGGAAGTCAGGATCTCTGCCTGCGAGCTTGTACCATATTTGGCGCCGATCGACTGCACAGTATTCAGCTTCTTCTTCACCCACTCCGCCAGCGCCTCCTGAAACTCCGGATAGCCTTCATAATCCAGCGCATATGCAAAGCGCACGACCGTGGCCTCACTGATCCCCACAGCCTTCCCGAGCTTCGCCGCCGTCATAAAGGCCGCCTGTTCATAATGGTCAATGACAAATGTGGCGAGTTTTTTATGACTTTTGCTCATCTTATTAAACTTTTCATTTATCCTCGATATGGTATCCCGCTTTTCGTCCATCAAAATTCCTCAGCTCTTTTCATATGCTTAATGGGCACAGCTCTTATAGATGTCCTCCAACAGATCGATCGTCTCCTCCTCTGTGAGGTCATAGTCACCGGTGAGCACCATGCATGCGCACCCGTGTATAAAAATCCACATTTTCATGAACAGTCCGCTCGGACTCTTGCATCCTGCCGCGGCAGCCTTGTTGATCTCCCTGCTGACCGCGCCGGACTTGCCGTTTAAGAGCTCAAAGAGCCCTCTGTCCCCCCTGTGCTCCGACTGAAAAAGGAGCTGGAACAGTTTTCTCTCTTCTTTTGCATAATTTATGTAAGCAAGCCCAAGGTGTACAAACGGTGTGACCACCTCTGACCTGTAATTTCCATAGTAATCCCCGAAGGCATCGATCGCCCTCTGATATATCTCCGAATAGAGTTCACCCATGTTGGCATAAACCCTGAATATTGGCTGTGTAGAACATCCGATCTGTGCCGCCAGCTTCCTGGCTGTGACATTCTCTATGCCTTCTGCCCTTGCCAGCGCAAAAGCAGTCGCTGCTATCTTGTCCTTTGTAATCAATTCTTTTCTTGCCATTTCACCATCCATGCCTTTCTCACAAGTATAGGGGGTACTGTGAAAGTAAGGAACCATAAAGAAACGGTCATTTCTTTACGGTTCCTAAAGTATCAGATTAAAACAGCTTTAACCGAATACTGTCAAACAGTTCACAGTGTACGCATCATACAGGATACGCACCATTCTTTGTATCAGCCTGAGCCATATCAACTTTCTCCTGCTGTGCCTGGCGGTACTTGAAGAAATCAATAGCAACCTGTGGGAACAGCGCATAGGACAACACATCCTCATCCTGCTGTTTCCACTCTTTCATCTCCTCCTCGATCTTCTTCAGCTCGTTCGGAAGCTTATCCGCCGGACGGCAGGTGATGATCGTCTCCTTCTCCTCCGCAGAGAGAACCTTATCCTGAACTTCCTTATTAAACGGCTTGACAGTCTGGCCATATTCGCCGTGGAGCACTGCCTTGGTCTCCTTGGTAGCCATCTTATACCGCTCGCCCATCAGCACGTTGAATACAGCCTGTGTACCGACGATCTGTGAAGACGGCGTAACAAGTGGCGGCTCGCCCAGATCCTTGCGCACTCTCGGGATCTCCTGCAGCACGTCGTAATATTTGTCCTCTGCATTCTGCTCCTTCAGCTGGCTGACCATATTCGATAACATACCGCCCGGAACCTGGTACATCAGTGTCTTGATGTCAACGCCGAGCACCTTCGGATTGAGCAGTCCGCTCTTTAAGCACTCTTCCCTGTACGGTCTGAAATAGTCTGCGATCTTTGCCAGCAGATTCTGGTCAAACCCGGTGTCATACGGCGTGCCCTTGAATGTCTCGACCATAACCTCTGTCGCCGGCTGTGATGTGCCGAGCGCAAACGGGGAGATCGCGCAGTCGATGACGTCCACGCCGGCCTCGACCGCCTTCAGGTATGTCATGGATGCGACACCCGATGTATAGTGTGTATGCAGCTGGATCGGAAGCTTCGTCGCGGACTTCATCGCCTTGATCAGCTCCTCCGCCTTGTATGGAACCAGTAGTCCGGCCATATCCTTGATACAGATGGAGTCCGCTCCCATCTCCTCAATATCCTTCGCCATCTTCATCCAGTACTCCAGCGTATATGCGTCACCCAATGTGTATGACAGCGCGATCTGCGCCTCGCCGCGTCCTTCTCTCTTCTTGACTGTATTCGCAGCGTTCACTGCACACTGCAGGTTCCTGAGATCATTGAAGCAGTCAAAAATGCGGATGATGTCAATACCGTTTGCGATAGACTTCTCGACAAACTCTGTCACGACATCGTCTGCATAGTGACGGTATCCCAGAATATTCTGACCTCTGAAAAGCATCTGCAGCTTTGTGTTCTTCACCCTGTCCCTGATCTTTCGAAGCCTTTCCCACGGATCCTCCTTCAGGAAACGGAGAGATGCATCGAATGTAGCGCCGCCCCAGCACTCCAGGGAATAATATCCGACCTGGTCCATCGTCTCGAGAATCGGAAGCATAAACTCAGTCGGCATTCTTGTAGCGATCAGAGACTGGTGCGAATCACGAAGAACCGTCTCCATGATCTTGATCGGTTTTTTTTCTATTTCTGACATTTTGATTCCTCCTAATAAATATTCATATCACACTTTTAAAATACCCCGAAGATCGCCATAAATGTTCCAGCCGCCACTGCCGTACCGATAACGCCTGCAACATTCGGTCCCATCGCATGCATGAGCAGGAAGTTTGTCGGATCCGCCTCCGCGCCGACCTTCTGCGAGACACGCGCCGCCATAGGTACCGCGGAAACGCCTGCCGAACCGATCAGCGGATTTACTTTGCCCTTCGTCAGTACGCACATCAGCTTTCCGAAAAGGACACCCGCCGCTGTACCGAACATAAATGCAAGCAGTCCTAACACAACGATCTTGATCGTACTCCAGTTCAAAAATGCCTCCGCGCTTGTCGTAGCGCCTACAGAAGTACCCAGCAGGATAACAACGATGTACATCAAGGCGTTGGAAGCAGTCTCCTGGAGCTGTCTTACCACACCGGACTCTCTGAACAGATTACCAAGCATCAGCATGCCGACAAGCGGAGCTGTCGTGGGAAGGATCAGACATACCACGATCGTAACGACAATCGGGAAGAGGATCTTCTCCAGCTTGGAAACCGGACGCAGCTGCGCCATCTTGATCTTTCTCTCCCTCTCGGTCGTCAGCAGCTTCATGATCGGCGGCTGGATGATCGGCACGAGCGACATGTAGGAGTACGCCGCCACTGCGATCGGTCCGAGCAGACCAGTCTGTCCGAGCTTGCTGGCAAGGAAGATCGATGTAGGGCCGTCCGCACCGCCGATGATGGAGCCTGCCGCTGCCGCCTTGTCATTAAAGCCGAGCAGGATCGCGCCAAAATATGCCGCGAAGATACCAAACTGGGCTGCCGCGCCGAGCAGAAAGCTCTTGGGATTGGCGATCAGTGGTCCGAAGTCCGTCATCGCCCCCACACCCATAAAGATCAGGGAGGGGAGGATCGCCCACTCATCGAGTAAATAGAAATAATGCAGTAAGCCGCCAGCTGTACCGTCCGCACCGATCGGTGCCATAATGTCGGGATAGATATTCACCAGCAGCATACCAAACGCTATCGGTGTCAGCAGAAGCGGTTCATACTGCTTCGCGATAGCAAGATAAAGAAATATACAAGCAACGATGATCATGATCACATTTCCGCCACTGATATTGAAAAATGCCGTCTGATGGATCAGATTGTTCAATGTATCTGCTATATATGACATTTTGTTGACCTCCTATTTTATTTTCCAGAGCACATCCGTGCCCCGTTGCACCGGATCCCCGGTGTTTAGTTCAAAGTTGCAAGTAAAGCACCTGCTTCTACAGAGTCGCCAACTGCCACATCAACACTCGCCACTGTGCCATCCTGGGGTGCTACCACAGGGATCTCCATCTTCATCGCCTCGAGGATCACCACTGCATCGCCTCTCTTCACAGCCTGTCCGACACTCTTCTCGAGCTTGAACACCTTGCCTGCCGCACCTGCCTCGATCCGGATACTGCCCGCTGCGCCTGCACTTGCTTTAGGCGCTGGCGCTGCCTTGGGAGCTGCCTTCGGCGCCGCCTTGGGAGCCGCTGCTGCAGCCGGCGCTGCGCCGGAACCTGCACCCTCTTCTACCACTACATCATATACGTTGCCGTTAACGGTGATTGTATAATTTTTCATTTTAACTTCCTCCTAAATAATACTCTATGCTCTTTTCCAGTTTTTTGTATTTGCCCGCCTGATGCTCCTCACCTGGAAGCCTTCCACGCTCGTTCCCTCATACGCCGCGATCGCAGCCGCTATGACTGCCACAAGCTCCATATCGTCGGAGAGGTCTTCCTCCTCCTCAACAACAGGCGCTGCTGGCACAGGCGCCGGTGCCGGAGCGATCTCCGCTTTCTTCGGCGCGAAAGATTCCTGGATCTTCGGGATCACGCCAAACGCGGAAATGATAAGACTGATCAGGATCAGTACCACAAACACGGTTCCCATGCCGAGCAGTGTGTTGAGCGCTGCCCGCGTCATCAGCTGTCCCTTTGTCTGATCCAGGTTCAGCGTGCACGACGTCATCTCCAGATAAATATCATTTGTAAAAATTAATTCTACCGAACCGTTTCCCTTCTCACCCATGACAGGAATTGTGACAATGATCGTGTCATCATCGACAACAGAAGTCGGCGTACCGAACTCCGTGATGCTCACCATGGTGTCGAGACCTGACTTGAACGATGTGAGAGCACCGTTCACCGCCTTGCCCTGGCACATAAAAGAAGCATCGCTGTAATACTGTGCATACGTCGATGCAAACAGATCTCCGAGCTCAATATTATTGTAGTTCCCGAGCATCTCATCAACATTGTCCGATTCGACTAATGCTGCAGTGAGCCTGACAACCTGGTCAGCCCTGTTCCTTGCCGAAGTCTCCTTGCTCTGCTGGAATTCGCTGGAAGCCTCCTCTGAGCCACACGCTGTCAAGACGAAAACGCAGGTAAGCATTAATAATAATCTCGCAAATTTTTTCATATTAACGTTCACCCTTTCTTAGACCGTGCCATGCTTCTTTGACGGACGATCCTCTCTCTTTGTAAACAGCATCTCGAAAGCGCCGATCACATATTTCCTTGTATCTGCCGCCTCGATGATCTGATCCACATATCCTCTCTTTGCTGCGCCGGCGGCACTCGTCTGGAGTGCTGCATACTCTGCCGCTTTCTCTTTGATGACATCCGCACCCTGTCCCTCGTACATGATCTTTGCTGCAAGAGTGGCATCCATGGAGCCGATCTCTGCGTCCGGCCATGCGATCGTGAGATCTGCGCCGAGCGCCTTGGAGTTCATCGCGACATACGCGCTTCCCAGCGCCTTGCCGATCACGACATTCACCTTCGGCACTGTGGCATTTGCGAAAGCGTATGTAAGCTTCGCTACTGCCTTTGCGATGCGCTTCTCGCTACACACCGTCGCCTCATATCCCTTAACATTGGTCAGAGACAGTACAGGAATGTCAAAAGCATCGCAGAAATTGATGAGATCCGCCGCTTTCTCACATCCGTCCGCAGACAGGACGGCATCGTATTTGTCCGTGACCTCGCCCTCTGCGCGGTAAACCTCTGTGCGGTTGGCAACGCATCCGACGGTTATGCCGTTCAGCCTGATAAAGCCTGTCACCATATCCTTTGCAAAATTTTCTTTTACCTCGAAGAACGCATTGTTGTCCGCGATGGTGGAGAGTGCGATCGAAGTATCTCCCACACAGTTTGCCAGATCCGCGCAGACCCTGTTCAGATCATCCGTGCAATCCTCGCTGGACGCATCGTCCTCATTGTTTCCGGGCAGCATGGTCACTAACTCCCTGATCTTTGCATAGATCGCTGTCTCGTCCGCCACAACATCCACGATGCCGCTCTCTGTGCTCTGGAATTCCGCAGAGGCGGAATCACACTTGGAGACATTGTTCCCGTCGAGTGCATTCGGGGAATTGACAAAGAGCTTCGCCTTGGACGCCTCCATAAAAGTGAAATCTGTCAGTGTCGGGATCAGCGCAAGACCTCCGCCGCAGCTTCCGAATATGGCTGTGATCTGTGGGATCACGCCAGATGCGAGCGTCTGCTTTAAGTAGATCTCACCGAAAGCATTGAGCGCGTCTGTCGCCTCCTGAAGCCTGAGACCCGCAGAGTCGATCAGACCGATGACAGGCGCCCCGGTCTTCATCGCAAGGTCGTAGAGGTTCGTGATCTTCCTGGCATGCATCTCACCGACGGATCCGTTCAGCACGGAAGCATCCTGGCTGTATACATACACCAGATTACCGTTGATTACTCCATACCCGGTGACAACACCGTCCGATGGAGTCTCAGTCTGTTTCAGATTGAAATCTGTCGATCTTGCCATGACAAGGGCACCGATTTCAACGAAACTGTTTTCATCAAGTAAAGATTCAATTCTCTTACTTGCCAAACTTGAAGTAGTACTCATTTTGTGACCTCCATTTTTATATTTTTAATTTTCAAAAAATAACATTTTATACGCAGTTCTGATATTTTGTTAGCAAAAATCACTAAAAATCCCACATAAAAACCGCGTCCATTTTAGTATAACATATATT
>VSNO01000145.1 GCA_009774375.1 Lachnospiraceae bacterium | reverse complement strand
AAAGCGATAGACGGGGCTCGAACCCGCGGTCTCGACCTTGGCAAGGTCGCGCGTTACCAACTACGCCACTATCGCATCTGTATATCTTATCCGCATTTCCTTACGGACAAGATATACTATACTACATTATGATCTGCCTGTCAACTGTTTTTTGAATTTTCGTCCATTTTTCATCAGTAACCTGTCATTGTGTATCTATCGCATTCTTATATTTGACGCGGTAGATCCGATAGATCGAATCGTGGATACGCTCCTGCGAGATCGTACCGTCCGCGACTGCCTGGAGTACGCCCTCATACGCCTCCTGATAATCCTCAGGCGACAGGAGCAGATCCGCGCCCGCCTGTATGGCGGCCACTGCAGCCTCAGCGGAACTGTAGCTGTCCGTGATGGCACTGTCGTCCAGAAAATCCGTCATCACCACGCCGTCAAAACCCAGTGTATTTCTGAGCACGTCACTGATCATGACTGACGACAGGGACGACGGCGTATCATCCCCGGTCACCCCGTCCGCACTGATATGGGACACCATGATACAGTCCACACCGTTCTGGACCGCCATGCTGTAAGCGACGAACTCATTGTTCTTCAGTTCATCCAGCGATCTGGAACCGGCCGCCGCCCCAGGGAACTTCTGGAGCACCGCGCTCACCCCCGCCTCCTGCATCGCCTGCACTGCCGCGTCCACAAGCGGCGCTGCCGCCGATGCATCCGAACCGAAGGTTCTTTCTTCCGGCGTGATATCTGCCACCGGCGCCAGGTTCATATCGACGCCATACGATGTAAGTTTTGCCGCAATAGTCCCGTATGCCTGTCTGACACTGTCTGTATCGGCAAGCTCCGATGCTTTTGCTGTCGCCTCCAGTCCGAACTCCGCTGTGCCGCACTCCGCGCGCACGGCGGTAAAGACAGGATACTTTGCGAAGCCTCTCGTGTTAGTCAGCATCTCCGCAAACTGCTCCGGCGAGTTAAAGTTCTTCGGCGCGTACACAAGTCCGCCCACAGGATTTTGTGTGATCGCTGTCTTTGTCCCCTCGCCGGCCTGCACTGCCGTACCGACGCCTGTAATATCTTCAGGCGACACGATGAAGAGACCCGCAACCATCTCCTCTGTCGTCATATTTCCCAGCAACGACTCGATCAGCCCGCCCAGCGGGTCTGCATCCACGGGAGATGAATATCCCTCGTTGTACTCAGTCCCTGCGTCCGGCGCCTCCTGTATGATCGGCTCAGGTTCACTTTCCTGCTCCACCGCCATGCTGGATTCCGCCTCCTCGATCACCCTGTTTACTTTATCATTATAGTCATCCAGATAACGAAGCACACCTTTGACGCCCAAGTACCCTGCTGCCAGTACCAGTATGATGACGATGATCAGTATCAGGTAGGCAAGAAACTGATTTCTCAGACGCCTGCGCCTTCTCTCACGTCTGCTTGTCTTTTCGTCTTTCATACTTTAGATTAATGGATACTGATCCGTCAGTGACTGTACGATCGCCCTTGCACCGGCGATCCCGTTTTCCTGCTCCTTAATGACCATGGCGATCGCCTCCGCGATCTTATCCATATCGTCCTCCTTCATGCCCCGGCTTGTCACAGCAGGTGTCCCGAGACGGATGCCGCTCGTGACAAACGGTGATTTCGGATCGTTGGGGATCGTGTTCTTATTGCATGTGATATGTGCCTCATCCATCAGCTTCTCCACGGCCTTGCCCGTGAGATCATATGTTGTGAGATCCACAAGCATCAGATGGTTGTCCGTGCCTCCGGATACGATCCTGATATCCCTGCTGATCAGTCCTGAACAGAGCGCCTGTGCATTCTTTATGATCTGCTGCTGATAAGACCTGAACGCATCGCCGAGAGCCTCCTGGAAGCAGACTGCCTTTGCCGCGATCACATGCATGAGCGGCCCGCCCTGAATCCCCGGGAAGATCGCCTTGTTGAAATTGTATTTCTCAGCCGCCTCTCTGTTCGCAAGGATCAATCCGCCGCGCGGTCCTCTCAGTGTCTTGTGTGTCGTGGTCGTCACAACATCCGCATACGGCATCGGACTCGGATGAAGCCCTGCTGCCACAAGCCCCGCGATGTGCGCCATATCAACCATCAGCACAGCGCCGACCTCGTCGCATACCTCCCTGAAACGCTTAAAGTCGATCGTTCTGGCATATGCACTCGCTCCGGCAATGATCATCTTCGGCCTGCACTCCAATGCCAGCTCACGCATCCTGTCATAGTCAAGAAAGCCATTGTCATCCACACCGTACGGCACTACATGGAAATACCTGCCGGACATATTGACCGGTGAGCCGTGCGTGAGATGCCCGCCATGATCGAGGTTCATCCCCATGATCGTATCACCCGGCTGCAGCACGGCAAACTGTACTGCCATGTTCGCCTGTGCTCCGGAATGCGGCTGGACATTGGCATAGTCGCATCCGAACAGCTCCTTCGCGCGCTCAATGGCAAGATTTTCCACGACATCCACACACTCGCAGCCGCCGTAATATCTCTTTCCCGGATATCCTTCCGCGTACTTGTTGGTCAACGGGCTTCCCATTGCCGCCATAACTGCCTTGCTCACCCAGTTCTCGGAAGCGATCAGCTCTATGTGGCTGTTCTGCCTCTCCTGCTCCGCCACGATGGCGTCTGCGATCTGGGGGTCTACATTTCTTACTTCATCAAGTGAATACATGAATCCTTCCTCCGTATCTCTATATTCTACATTGTTTCAATATAATCTGTTTCAGTATACCTGTTTTTCTGCAATATTACAAGCATTAATTAAAGTGGAAGATCCTCTGACAGATCTTGTAGCCGTCGACCGTGATCTTCCTGCCCAGCTTTCCGGGAAGGTTCATGGCGTTTCCAAGCAGCCCCATGCGGAGGCGCGCCCACAGCACCTTGTCCTTCGTCTTAATGTACTGCCAGAGTTCTCTTTTCTTCTCCAGGTTTTCCTCAAGCCCGGAGCGGATCAGCAGTACAGAGGACACTGTCGTGATGATATCCAGATAGTTGACCATGTACTTCCTCACTTTGCCATTTGCCAGAATATGCTGCTTCTCTGCCACATAATAATCTACCATCAGCTCATTCACCCTGATCTGCTGATCGATCCTCCCGATCATGACCTGTTCGTTGACAGACTGATCTTCGCGCCCTATAAAATAACGGTAGAAATTCACATCCATATAATACATTGTCCTGACATACGGCAGCGGATTGAACACAAATATGTTATCCACATAAAAGGTGTGCTCGGGGAGCCTTAATCCACAATCCCGCAGCAGATTTGTCCTGTAAATGACAGAGTGCATCAGTATATACTGTCCCACCCTGAAGTGGCGCACGTCCTTCCATGTAAAGATCTCATCCCGCGGCAGCGCATGGTGATATTTCATGACTTTCCTGCGCTTCTCGCCCTCCTTCTCATAGACGAAATTGCTGATCATCATATCGATGGAATTACCACTCTGAAGAAGTTCCCCGAGCTTGTCCAGGATCTGTGCATACGCGCTCTGACTCACCCAGTCATCACTGTCCACCACTTTGAAATACAGCCCTCTGGCATGTTCGATCCCGGCATTTACAGCCGATCCGTGACCGCCGTTCTCCTTGTTCACGACCCTGACGATCCCCGGAAAGCGTTCCCGGTACTCCTCCGCGATGTCCGGTGTATTGTCGGTGGAACCGTCATTGACGATGATGATCTCCACATCTTCACCGCCCGGAAGCAGGGAATCAATGCACTTGCGCATATACGCTGCCGAGTTATAGCAGGGTATCGCTATTGATAATAGTTTCATGATAAACACTCCATTCTTGCTATTGCCTGAGCCGGTTGCACTCGAAACGCTCCATCGTCAGAAGGCAGTTTTTGATCTCATTGTAGCGGGTCTCGATATCGCCCTCCTTCACCTCGGTATCGAGGCTCACTGCCATCGTGTCAATCATAGCATCTGTTATTCTTGGGTGAAGCGCGCTGAGGATCTGAAGCTTCTTCTCATAGGAATCGGCATCCAGGAAATCCACAAGCCCTGCATCCAGTTCAAAATGTTCCCCGTCCCCTGCGTCCGGTAACTCCGTGCCGGCGCTTTCCTCCCTGGTCTCCGGCGCTGTCTCCACAGACGCCCTTTCACGATGCTCCTCCGGAGACAGACCCATTTTCTCAAAGCGGTAAGCCTGTCTCGCATCGGGATATTTTCCGGCGTCGATCCTGCTCATGAACATCTCAAGGGGACGCGCATATACCTCAAACGGCGCATACAGCTGTTGGTATACCACCATCTTCATACCGTCCTCCGAGTGGCGCGCCAGCGTGATGATCTGGTACAGTTTTCCCTTGAAATGTCTGTAGATTTCCTGTGGTCTGGGATTTGGTCTCATACTGCAGTCATACCTTCCTTCTATTTTCTTTGTGATAAAAATTTCCTGTGCAAAACCTTTACAGATTATTCTATACTATTTTCCATGATTTGTCATTTGTTTATCACTATAAAAACTCCTGTTATTATATCCAAAGTTTTAGAAATTATAATGGATCCGCTGTCTTATTTAACATCATATTTTTGAGATCCCAGTGTAATATCTCTCTTTTCGCCGCCCGTCCGTCAAATATAAAGAATATTTTTATAATTTCTTTATTTTTACATAAAACATGTTTTTTTGTTATAAATTCTACACTTGTAAAAATAGCGTGTTGCTGTTTTTTTGCCGCCCTCTCCCCCCTTGTCATCGCGTTTTCCTTATTATATAGTAAATATAGATGACAAACATAGCTGAACTATTACGAACTCTTACCAAAATAAAAAAGGAGACGCAGGCAGATATGAAGGAGCGTTTTGAATTTGAAGGCACTTCGACCGGTGAATACCGCGAAGGACTCTATGTGATGTACTGCGGCAGGGAATATCCTGCTGTGTATTTGGGAGTTGGACGTTTCGTACTTTATTCAGATGTGCAGGATGAAAATTTTACGTTTCCAACCCAGGATGGCCGATATCTGTTACAGACTGATATGCGCGACGAGAACCTCACGCGCGCCTGCAATGTCAGTATGGTCGGTATCATGCAGAATAGTTACGAAGGTGTGACGATACGCAACATTCTCAAAGAAGGCGTCATTGTCTCCACCGACAATCCCCGGCTGGGATTTGAGCTCGGTCTGAGACCCGTGAGGGATCTCGGCCTCACAGGACTTGTGGACAGAAAAGTGCTGGCGGGCATCTATGAAGAACGGGATTATCTGTGGAATCCTGCGCTTGGCATCTGCAGTACACTCTGCCAGGTGACCGGGACCAGAGACAGGGATTCCTGGTTCATCGAAAATGACCGTATGATCCAGCTCTATATGATGGATTCCAAAAAATAAGATCCAGCAGGTTTTGCCTGCTGGATCTTATTTATGCGCACGGCAGGGGAGAAGGTCATTCCCCTACTCGATTTTCGTCAACAACATCATGATCCTGTTGCTTCTGTTGATAAATTTTGTCATAGCCTCCGGCTGCAGCGGCGCCTGCTGGATCAATGCCAGATCATAGAGCTGCTCGCAGATCAGTTCCACGTTCTCGCCCTCCTTGTTATCGAGCACATAAGATACCAGCTCATTGTTTGCATTGAGGACCAGTGTCTCACCCTCCCTGCCCATCGCACCCATATCCATGCCCGGCATCGCGTACATCTTCATCATATCCTGCATTCTGCGTGATTCCTCAGAGACCGTGATCATCGAAGCGATGTCCTCGTTTTTGAGCCGCTCCACCTTTACAGTGATGCTCTCATTCTTCACAGCTTTCTTGAAGACCTCTGTGATCTCCTCGCTCTTCTTAGTGAGTTCTTCCTCCTCCTCCTTGGAGTTCTCCGACTTGAAGGTATCTGTCAGATCTGCATCGATGCGCGCAAACTTGATCCCCTCATTCTTAGACTCCAGCTGGGATACAAACGGCTGATCGATCTTGTCAGGCAGCACGACAGCATCCATACCCGCTTTTTTGAACATATTCACATACTGGCTCTGCTGCACGAGGTCTGTCACATAGTAGACGATCTTTTCCTTTGTCTCTTTATCCTCCGTCGGGATCTCGACATCGTCCCCATCCCCGTCTACGACTTCTGCCTCCACCTTCTCGCCGGTCTCGGCGTCTGTGGCTGACGCTTTGCTGTCTGTATTTTCCGCATTCTCAGCATTCTCATCCTTATTTTCCGCTTCATCCGGATCGATCTTCTTCACCTCAAGGCATTCCGGAAGTGTCAGGTACTTTCCATCGAGATTCTTGAACAGGATGTAATCCGTCATCTTCTCGCAGAACTTGTCATCCTTCAGGCAGCCGAACTTGATGAACGGACTGATATCATCCCAGTACTTCTCGTAATTCTCCTTGTCCGTCTTGCACATGCCGGAGAGCTTGTCCGCGACCTTCTTGGTGATATACTCGCTGATCTTTGTCACGAAGCCGTCATTCTGCAGCGCGCTCCTCGACACGTTCAGCGGCAGATCCGGACAGTCGATCACGCCCTTGAGCAGCAGCAGGAACTCGGGGATGACCTCCTTGATGTTATCCGCGATGAACACCTGGTTGTTGTACAGCTTGATCGTTCCCTCGATGGACTCGTACTCCATATTGATCTTGGGAAAATAGAGGATCCCCTTCATGTTAAACGGATAATCCATATTTAAATGGATCCAGAAGAGCGGCTCCTTGTAATCTGCAAACACCTTGCGGTAAAATTCGATATATTCTTCCTTTGTGCACTCATTTGGATGCTTTGCCCACAGCGGATGCGTCTCGTTCAGGGGTACAGGACGCTTTCTGATCTTTAATTTGGGCACTTTTTCCTTGGTCGGCTCTGCTCCGTCCTCACCGGGGATCTCCTTCTCCTCCTCGAAGGACTCCACCACCACATCGTCCTCCCTCTTGTCGTCGGGATCGATAGTCTCAAACTCCTCCGGCGCGCCCGCCTTCTCGAGATAGATCTCATATGGCATGAAAGAACAGTATTTCTTGATCACTTCCCTTGCCTTGTACTCATTGCAGAACTCCAGACAATCCTCATTGAGGAAGAGCGTGATCTCCGTACCGACTGTCGTCCTGTCCCCGTCCTTCATGGAGAATTCCGTTCCGCCGTCACACTCCCAATGCACCGGTACCGCGTCTTTCTGATAAGAAAGCGTATCGATATGAACCTCATCTGCCACCATGAACGCAGAATAAAAACCAAGTCCGAAATGGCCGATGATCTGATCGTCATTTGCCTTATCCTTGTACTTCTCGATAAAGTCTGTCGCCCCGGAAAAAGCGATCTGGTTGATGTACTCCTCGACTTCCTCCGCCGTCATACCAAGTCCGGTATCGATGAATTTGAGCGTCTTTTTCTCCGGATTGACAATGATGTGGATATCCTTCTTCACACCAGCGGGGTATTCATACTCTCCCATCATTTCCAGCTTATTGAGCTTCGTGATCGCATCACAACCGTTTGAGATCAGCTCTCTGTAAAAGATGTCATGGTCGGAATACAGCCACTTCTTGATGATCGGAAAAATATTATCGCTGTTGATTGACAAGTTTCCACGTTTCTCTGCCATAAAAAATCACATTCCTTTCTCGCATTTGTTTTTAGTCTCTCCAGACTCAGAACCTGTTATCTGCTAACAGTTCTTTATCAGCTGAAATATAGTTTAATACCCCGAAATGTAAAAGTCAAGAGAAAATTAGCACTCATTTCACGCGAGTGCTAATAATTAATATTTTGTTTATACTTCCTTTATTTTTATTTCCCTGCACTCAGCCAAAAACCCGCTGATAGACTTCAAAGAAACTGCCTGTCACCACTTCCGCATCCTCAATAAATCCCACTGTATCCCACAGCTCCTCATTCAGGCTCCTCGTGAGCCCTTCCACAAATCCCGAATACTCCTCATTGAACACTTCCTTCCTGCGCTGCTCCACGATCTTCACTTTATTCCGGTCCGTCTCCTCCCTGTCAAATGTACTGATACATTTGATGATGTGGTACCCATGCCCTGTCTCCACGATATCGCTGATCTCATCCGTTCCAAGATTGAAGGACGCCTCCTCAAACGCTGCCTCCATCGTGCCTTTTTCAAAAGAGTAGGAGGGATTGCTGTCCTCACTGTACTCCGCGATCAGCTTCGCGAATTCCTCGCCCTCCTGTGCTTTTCTGAGCGCTTCCTTCGCTCTTGCATACGCCTCCTTCTTTTTCTCATCCGGATACGGCACCCGTTCTCCCGCCGCGTTTAATGAATACGTCTTGATCAGGATGTGCTGTACAGTGATCGTTCTGGCCTCGTCATCACTGATCTCGGGATTGATATCTGTGATCAGATATTCATATACTTTTTCCGCCAGCGAATACTCCTCATACATCATGCGCAGAAGTCTTTCGTCCGCTCCCAGAAGCTCCCGTTCCCTGCCGCTCAGGGACTCGTAATACTGCCCTGCCGCTCTCGCAGCGCGGCCAAGCTCCTCGTCAGAGAGGCTGATCCCGTATTGCTCAGCCAGCAGGTTCATCGCCTTAATGCGCGCGATCCCTGCCAGCACGGTCTCTTTCACGTCCTCCTCCAGGGTTTCGCCCTCATAGGAGGTCTGCCAGATCTGACTTCCAAGCGCCTTCTCATACTGGTTCTTCACGTTTGTCAGATAGACCATCACCTCCGGCAGTCTGCAGGAGGCCTTGTCGATGCGGAAGACCTCATCCCTGTCAAAGCCTGTCGTCAGCACGATCTTTGTATTTCCGTGTTCATTCAGTTTGATCTTGCAGCCTGTCGTCATGAATACGACCATGGACAAAACTGCCAGAAATCTTACGACATATTTATCATGAATCAATCCCATCCCTGCCTTCGCTAAGAATCTGTTCAGATAATGTCTGTCTCTGAACAGCTCCTGACTTTTTTCAACTATACATTAATGTAACAGTTTTTTTCATCCTCTGCAATAAGATTTGTAAAAACAAAAACATATTGCAGAGAACAGCAGCATATATTGAAGAGCGTTCAAATGTCTAAAATGCTGGATTTTCTACAGAATCGACCGCATTGTTTGTACAAAAAATTCAAATAATTCTGTGGCATTATCCATTTATTTTTGTTATAATAAATATTACGGTTATACAAACTGTTTTATCTGCTCGCAACAGTACGGACAGTGGGTATCTCACGTTTTACATATATCATGATTTATGGGGGAACATCATGGTTTTCAGCAGCCTTTCATTTATTTTTGGATTTTTGCCAGTTTTTATGGTTTTATATTATATATTTCCCGCCAAAAGCCGCAACCTGCTTCTTTTCCTTGGAAGTCTGATCTTCTACAGCTTCGGCGAACCTTACTACCTTTTCCTGATCCTCTGTTCGATCACAGTCAATTTTTTCATCGGAAGGGGCATGGAGCACTTCGCATACGGGAAATCCGGGCGGACCTTCCTGTTAGTACTGTCACTGCTCTACAATTTTGGATTTTTGCTGTTTTTTAAATACACCAATTTTTTTATCGAAAATATCAACGCAGCGCTGAGGCTTGTGGAAATACCATGGCGGTTCTACACGCTGAACCTCACACTGCCGCTCGGGATCAGCTTCTATACTTTCCAGATCGCCTCCTATGTCATCGATGTGTATCTTGGGAAAACGGAGGCTGACCGGTCCTTTGTCAGTCTCGGCGCATACCTGTGCATGTTTCCGCAGCTGATCGCAGGCCCGATCGTCGTCTACTCGGATATCCGCGACGCATTGAAAAAAAGGTCGGTCTCCATACACGGATTTGACAACGGCCTCAAGACCTTTATCATAGGACTCGGATACAAGGTCATCATCGCAAACCGCATCGGCACTCTGTGGAACGAAGTCTGTACGATCGGTTACGAGAGTATCTCCACCCCGCTTGCATGGCTCGGCGCCTTTGCCTACTCCATGCAGCTTTATTTTGACTTCTGCGGGTACTCCCTGATGGCTGTCGGTCTGGGTGAGATGCTCGGCTTCCATATGCCGGCAAACTTCCGCCATCCTTATATGGCAAGAAGCGTCACGGACTTCTGGCGCAGATGGCATATCACACTCGGCGCCTGGTTTCGGGAATATGTGTATATCCCTCTCGGAGGAAACCGCAAAGGACGCGCCCGCACGGTCCTGAACCTGCTGGTCGTCTGGTTTCTGTGCGGCTTCTGGCATGGCGCCGCCTGGAACTTTATCCTGTGGGGGCTGTTGATCTTTGTCCTGCAGATCATAGAGAAAAATATCACCTTAAGATGGCTCAATGCCAGCAATCTTTTTGCACGGGTGATATCGCATACCTACATGATCTTGTATATCCTTGTGAGCTGGTCCATCTTTGCGATCAGCGATTTCCAGCAGCTCGGTGTCTATCTGAGCCGGATGTTTCCTTTTTTGTCACTGAAAGCAGGGAACCCGGGAGGTATCCTTGATCTCTCCGACTTTACAAGATTCATCACGGACTACGCTCCGCTGCTGATCGCAAGCATCCTGTTTGCGACAGATTTTCCAGAAAAACTGTTCGACAGGATCCGCGGCCGCATTTCCGGCGTCATAGTGGCGTTCGTCATATTCTGGTGGTCTGTGTACTATTTATCGATCGGACTTAACAATCCATTCCTGTATTTCAGGTATTGATCGTCTCAGATTTTGGAAAGGCTTTACTACAATGAAAGAAATAAACAATAGAAAATACTACATATTACTCATTCTGATCGCAGTATCCACACTCCTGTTCAGCCTTCTTGGATGTTACTGGAATCTTCAGTACTATCACGATAACAGTCTTTATTCAATATCGACGCCTCCTCTGGCGACGGCCATGCGGGGGATCCACGACAAACTATATATGACCGATTTCTTTAGTCTCCACTCTGATTACGCGGTCGACAATCTCAGTGTGATCTCTGCTTCCGGACAGCCTGAACAGTCCGCGGGAACGTCCTTTGCGGGCATCTTATCGGAGCTCTCCGCCGCGGAGCCGGCCGCAGACATACAGGCGGAACCCGAGGTTTATGATTTTACGACAGCGACTGACGACTATTTTGCCGACGCATGCTTTATCGGTGATTCCCGCACTGTCGGGATCAGCCAGTATTCCGGGATCGAAAATGCCACTTTCCTGTGCAAAACTTCGCTCTCCATCTATGATTATGACAAACCCAAGATCACGTACGATGAGACGAAAATGTCCATCCATGATATCCTTTCCGAGAAACAGTTTGCCAAGATCTATCTGATGGTCGGCATCAATGAGTGCGGCACCGGAACCCCGGAGAGCTTTTATGAACGCTACCGCGATGTGGTGATGGATATCCGCAGGCTGCAGCCGGAGGCGCTGATCTTCATCCAGGGGAATCTGTTCGTGACACGGCAGAAATCCGAGGACGGCGACAGTATCACCAATGAGAACATTGCCGCCCGGAACGACCTGATCGCAACGCTTGCCAATCAGAAGGACATCTTTTACATCGATATCAACGAGAGCAGCCTGTGTGCCGAGGGCGCGCTCGTATCAGACTACACATGGGACCAGGTGCATGTCAAGGCACAGTACTACCCCATC
>VSNO01000144.1 GCA_009774375.1 Lachnospiraceae bacterium | reverse complement strand
TAAGTGTGGTAACTTAAAGATACCATAAATCCATATGGAAGAGTTATTTTTTTGATAGAACTTTCAACTCTCAAGAAAATATATATACTATTTTTAAAGTAATTATACAAGGGACAGAATTGACCAGTACTATCGGTCCGTTCTGTCCCTTGTATTTTATAGAAGACACAAAAGCTCGCGATTCCTATAAAATAATCATAAAAACAACGAGCATCTTATTAACATTAGAGGTCAATAAAAAGAATACAAACCTAAATTGGTAAATTTTTCTATCGTTTCGTCCAGTATATCAATAAAGTTATCCACAAAATCTTACCAGAATCAAAATATTTGTACTCCAAAATTCATTGTCCAATTTGTGCACATATAACTCTATCTCTTCTGGCAGCACATCAAAACATACTTATGCTCTCCCTCGTTACACCAGTTTAAAACCACTAACATCTGCATTTTTATACATCTACCCGTAAACATGGTATCATCTGGCAAGTCAATTATTTTTCAACATTTTTTTCTGACAACAACTGGAAATTAGATGCATAATTTTATATCTAATTTCATAATGCTGTTCACCTTTTGCGATTCTCAGTATCACATTTTATCCCCAAAGTCAAGACTTCAGTCCAGATGAAGCACTGTCTTCAGATCAATGGAAACCGGACTGTTGTCCGGGTTGGTCTCCATGATGTCCGCCATGTAATCCCACCACTTGCGGTTGATGGCTGTGTCGGCGCCCTGCGCCCACTTCTCCTCGTCCTCGATCTCGATATAGCCAAACAGTGTCAATGTCTCCCTGTCCAGAAAGATTGTATAATTCTTTCCTCCATGCTCGTGGATCATATCCTTCATTTCCGGCCACAGGAGATTGTGGCGATCCTTTTACCATATTCGAATCTTCTTCAGATTTCGTCACATATCCTGTATTTCCGCAAGCGCTATATCAGATTAAATTCAGAAAAATCAATCTCAAAATCCTCATAAATCCCAACCTTTACCCGATCGGAAAAAGAATACTCCTCGACCGTCTCCTGCTCAAAATCATACACGGTGATCCGCTGCTTTTTCGCGTCGACGATCCAGTACTCCCGAACCCCTGCGGTGTCATATTTTATCAACTTCTTAAAATAGTCCATAGAGCGGCTTGACGGGGAAACGATCTCAATGATCCAGTCTGGCGCACCCTTGCACCCCTCTTTTGTCAGTTTATTCTTATCACAGACCACAGATATATCCGGCTCCACATAGATCTCGTCATCTGCATTCAAAAAAACAGCAAACGGAGAAGGGTACACTTCACAATCCCCGTCCCTGCCGTGAATATAATTATATATCTCATTGGACAACACCATAACCAATTTCTGATGAATCCTGTCTGGTGCCGCCATCATATACATCTCTCCGTCGATCAATTCTGCTCTCTGACCTTCCGGGAGATTGTAAATATCCTCAATCGTATCACAGGCAAACTGTTTTGCAGTATCCATTTCACCACGCTCCTTTTTAATATGCACACGGCAACCGAAGAAAAGGCTTTTCCCCTGCTCGGTTTATACAATTATACATTACATCTCCCCGCACCGCAAGCGCTATCGGATTTTAAAGTCATACAGTCGCTGACATGGAGATCCCGCACATAGCCGCCGCGTATTTTCGTCCCTTTGATCTCCATGCATCCGTCGCCGTCCACATCGGCAGTCGAAAGGCTGTGGTTTGTCAGTTCTGATGAGATTGACGACAAAGAGGAACAGCCAACGCCATTCCCCTCCATAAAATCAACACCACTGCGCTTATCAGTCCAGATGAAACACCGTCTTCAGATCAACAGAAACCGGACTGTTGTCAAGATTGGTCTCCATGATGTCCGCCATGTAGTCCCACCACTTGCGGTTGATGGCCGTGTCCGCGCCCTGTGCCCACTTCTCCTCGTCCTCAATCTCGATATAACCGAACAAGGTCAGCGTCTCCCTGTCCAGAAAGATCGTATAATTCTTCCCGCCATGCTCATGAATCATATCCTTCATTTCCGGCCACAGAAGATTGTGGCGTCTCTCATACTCCTCCTCCTGTCCTGCAAATAACTTCATTTTAAATCCCTTTACCATCATTCAGTTCTCCCTTCTGAGTCTGCCTGCTTCACCTTCAGCATCTGCCACAATTGGCAGAAACCCCACCTTTACTCCATTACTTTTTCTATCGCACAGCTGTGCAGTTTATTAGGATTGTCTTTGTCATAGCTGATGCCGACAAGCAGGATCTCGCCCGTATAGCCCTCGAGTGCCTGCGTGTACTGTCGATCCCTGATCTGCCGGATCGCTGTGTCAGCTGACTTGTCATATTTCAACTCGACCACCAATGCCGGCTTTGCAGTATGCGGAAGCGGCAGAAATACCACATCAGCAAAACCTTTTCCCGCCGGAAATTCCCTGATAAGCCTGTAATCCCTCCGCGCGCTATAATATGCCAGACCAATTAAAGCACACAAATCCTTGTCGGAAAGTGCATCCGCCAAGGATTGCGAATTTTCATCGTTGTATGTCAGTATGGAAGCCACCTCCATGTGTGTCCTGTCAAGTCCCTCCGCAACACAGCCCGCATTTCCGTCCAGCGTGTCCTTCAGCAGCTGCTCAGAAGCTGTCAGAACATTCATTATGTTCGTCCAGCCGCCGACACTCATGGCATTCTCAAACTCCTCGATAATCTCCTTGTTTGGAACAAATGCTTCCTGCATCGCAGCGTCATATGCGAGATACCCCAGATGAACCAGCAGCGTCAGGATATCATCTTTCGTCTTAAAAGTGCGCATATCATTCTGAAAGCTGCGGGTGTTGACCTTAACCCGCCCGCCCCCAAGCATCTGTACGATATCTGACCGCAATCCGTCAAAGTCCATGTCCATATAGATTTTCAGAGCCTCATATGTCTCCGTGGAAGTCCAGTAATTGGAAAATTTCTGACAGCGCATAGCCTCCACCACAGACCTTGGATTGTAAATGTGCTGAAAGTGTTGAAACATATACCCGTCATACCAACTGCCTATCTCGGCAAAATCCATTCCATACTGCCCGCACAGCGCCCTTACCTCGTCCTGTGTAAATCCTGTATATTCCTCCAAATCCTTCTGGTCTGTCATCGAATACTCCCGAAACATATTCAGCGCGGAATGCTGTCCGTACTTCTTAACCGGCAAAATCCCTGTCACATACGCAAGCGCGACATAAGGCTGGTCTTTCAGAAGATCTCGCAGAAAATCCAGGTACTGCCGCTGCAGCTCCTCCGACTCCTGCCGCTCGCGCATCACACAGTCCCACTCATCGATCAAAAAGATAAACTGCTTGTCCCCATTGTCATAGAGCTGTTCCAGAACGGATACAAGGCTCGTCTCCCGCTCTGGCAACAGATCGCCATACACCTTATATAGCTCCGCCTTGACTACATTTTCCAGATAATCTGTCACATTCATCTTTTTGGCACGGATCAGAAACCGCTGCATATTCAGATAGATGACATCATATTGGTTCAAATGTTCTTGAAACGTCTCGTGACTTTCTATTTTCCGCCCATGAAACAACTCCGCCGAATCACAGCCGGCACTGTAATAGGCCGCAAGCATCGCCAGTGTCATGGACTTGCCAAAACGGCGCGGCCTGCTGACACATACATACTTTTCATCCGTATTGATCATCTGATTCGTACACGCGATCAGGTTTGTCTTGTCCACATAGATTCTGGAGCGGACTGCCTCCCAGAAACTCTTATTGCCCGGATTCAGATAAATACCCATAACTGCACCCCCATATATAGTAAACGGCAAATACTTTTGTCGTTTACTATATTATATGGGAGATGCTCCAAATTAACAAGCCCCTATATCTGCCGGATCTCCGTATCAAACGCCTCAAGCCGCACATGCTCCGTCCCGCATTCTGTATGGATCTTACATTCCTGCACTGTATCGGCATTGTTGATGACGACCAGTGTCCGGCTCTCCGGGTAAAAAGCGCACTCCATCTCAGCGTTATCGGTCAGGTAAAGCCCGTTTGGCGCCTCGCCGCCCGCATCCAGGATCAGGTTCAGCAGCATCCTGGTATTAGCATTGTTCACCTCAAAGCCGGACAGATAGATCCCCTGTCCTTTGCCAAAAGCATTTCTGGTCAGCAGCGGATTACCGTCGTGCGCCGCCAGTACCGAAGCTTTACCGTCTGTCAGATGGCACTTTGACTTCTCAGGAACCACAGCCACCGCCGGCATCACCCTGCATGCAGAAGCCTCATCCACCTCGAACACCCATTTTCCATGGCACACCCTCTCCGGCGTGTCCTCGTCGACGCCGAGCACATGCGCCATTCTGAAATAGGTATCATATCCTGCCACCGCCGAAGGCTCACCCACACCGATCAGCGTGCCGCCCTCGTACACCCACTTTGTCAGGGCTTCGATGACCGCAGCGTCCTTCCACGCACTGCCGCCGCTCCACGCCGTTCCCGCGGCGCCCGCGTTGATCACCACGTCCACATCTGCCAGCGCGCCGTTCTTCACATCCTCAAAACCAATAAACCGCACGTCCAGCGGAAGCCCGCTGAGCGCCTCGTTGATGTGAATCAGATCGTGCATGTACGTCTCATGAAAATGACCGGACAGCGACCAGGAACGCATCCTTCCCCAGAAATGCAGCACCGCCACCCTTGTCCCGCAGTTGTACGGTTTCCCTGCATGATGGAGCGCCTTGAGCGCCCGGAATTCATCCGCGATCTTGGCGATATACGCCACAAAGTCCGGAAAATCCTCGACCAGATGCAGATACCCGCCAAGGCCGATGCGGTCGATCGGGCAGCGGAGCAGCGCGCGCCGCACGCTGTTCCAGTACTTTTTCGCATCCAGCGTCGGATCGCCGCCCTCCGCAAAGGTGGGCGCGCCGCCAAGGCCCACCGGAAACAGATACGGGTGCAGCCTGAGCTCATGCGTGCCGACCTCGACGCCGGAACAGAGTCTTGCCTCATATCCGGAAAAGACACACTTGATCAGGCCGTCAAAGCCAAATTCCTGAAAGGTCGGCTTGTACGGCTCGATGCCAACCCAGCTATCGTCGTAGAATACATACGCTTTTTTGCCGTACTGATGTACTATGTCGATCAATCGTCTGCCGAAATCTACCACAAACCGGTTTACAAAGTCGATCCAGTCCATCTTCCTGCGGTCACACGGCATATGTGTCACATGCAGCTTTCCCTGGTTGACAAAATCCTCCGCCGTCATGCCATAACCGTATTTCACAGCAAAATCGTCCAGCATCTTCGGGCTGACTGTAAAGTCATACGAAGCCCAGTCCGAATAGAGCTGTCTGTTTCGCGCACTGCTCCCCCAGATCCAGACAAAGTTGTAGAACATGGAAGTAAAGCGCACCACCGTCGTATCTGGGTGCGTCTCACACCAGTTTTTCATCCAGTCCAGCATGTACGCCTGCGTCTCAGGATAGACCGAGTCGATCTGCATCAGATGCTCTTTGTCCCAGTTGTTTGTCGTGTGGTTGTACATGGAGATCTCTTCCCAGATGCGGTACGCCAGAAAGCTCACCGTGTAGTTGTGCCACGGCGTGACGCCCTCCACGGTCACAGTCTGTTCCTTCTTATTATAATGCCACTTCGACGCATCAACTTCCGTGTCCGTCGTCCTGTCATAGACCTGCCAGTATTTCATCGCCTCCGCACTGTCATTCACCCGGAACTGCTCCTCGAAGAAATCCTCCATCAGCGCGACCGTCAGCCAGCCGTCAGCCGCCATCGCCGGGTGCGTCATCAGAAATGTCTGCTGGAGCTTATCCGGATTCTGCTTTGCCCACTCATTGTGATCCCTGATGATGCAGATCGTCGAGTAGATACCATAGCCCGCCTTTGTGATCTCGTCGGAGAGCACTGTCCCGTCGCTGTCGCGTATCACGTCCGCTCCCCATTTCTCTGCCAGTTGTAATGTCAGCTTCTCATACCCTGCCTCGCCCGGCAGTGTAAAACTTCCCTTTTCCATTTTTTTCTCCTATTTAAAGTCCCGCACCCGCCCTTTCTATCGACAAATGGCTGATACGATTTTGATTATAATGCGCCGTCTTTTTCCAGCTCGTCTGACACCAGCACCTTGTCAAAGAAAGCAAGGGCAAGTCCCTGTCCCCAGCCCTGGATCCAGTCCCTCGAAATGTTGCGGTAGCCGTCCGCATCGTTCATCACGGCAGTTCCGCCTGATACATTGAGCACCCTGCCATCGGGGCTGACATTGGCAAGCATCCCCCTGATCGATCTGTTGATATATTTCGAGTGCAGGGGATTTGCCCTTGAGACCATCGCCGCCGCGATTCCCGCGGACGCCGAGATCTCCTCATAAGAACTCTCGTCATCCAGTATCGTCCTCCACAGACCGTTCTCTGTCTGGAGCAGCTTGATCGCGGACAACTGTTCATTCAGGGAACCTGCCACATCCATGTACTTCGGATACAGATAGCATTTGGGAAGGATATCCCCCACCTGCGACATGGTAAACGCCGCCCACGCATTGGCACGCCCCCAGTAAAATCCCGACATGTGGTCCTTCGCGATATTGTCATATCCATGATAGTACAAACCGCTGTCCGGATCCTGCAGATATTTGATATGCCAATAGTACTGATTCAGCGCGTCCCCGATGATCTCCTCGTCGGCGAGCTCCACACCGACCCGCAGCAGGAAGAATGCCGCCATAAAGAGCGTGTCCGCCCAGCACTGCTCGGGAAAATCATTGTTGGCGGACACCGTGTGCTGCAGTACGTTGTCCCCGAAGCGGAGCGCATCTTTTCTGATATAATTGATCTTGCTCATCACGATATCCCAGTACTTCTGCTCGCCGGTCGCCTTGTAGATCGTGATCAGACAGTGCCCCATCGCGCACGCGTTGACTGTCCACACTTTCGGAAGTCCCAGGTCGATCAGCTCATCCACCCTGTCCTTTAAAAGTTTCAGATACTCCTCATTTCCAGTCTTTTCATAGGCATCGGCAATGCCAAAGTACGCCACCCCGCACGGCCAGTCCCATGTCAGATCCATTTTCATCGTCCGTTTTACAATCTTGTCGATCACCTCCAGAATTTCCTGTTTGTCATACGCTAATCTCAACATCGCAAATTCCTCCTTGTATATTCATTTTATCATTTTTTACCATACGCTGCAGATTTTTGCACGAAATGTTTGCCAGTGCCCATCAACTGTAATGCTCTGCTCATGCCTGTCTGATCCGGTCACATGATCCCCGCTCCGTTGAAGAACAGGTGAACGATCCCGATGAAACACTTTCGAAAATGCTCCGATGAAAACACCGGAATGCTTTCGAAAGCGCTCAATCCGGCCAGTCTGTTTTCAAATACAGCCCCCAACATATGCTGGGGGCTATATTCTCTGTTCCTTATGCGGTCGTGTGTCTCGCTACGATCACTGATCCCTTACTGAAGCTTTGTGGACTGTCCAGCCTCGTAAGCTTCCTTTCTCTCATCAACGATCTCCTGGAAGCCTGCGTCCGCGTACTTCTGTGCCAGCTCGTCATACAGTGCGTCGAACTCCTCCGGTGCGCACATGGTCAGCTGGTCTCTGTATTCTGTATAGAGCTCAAGCAGGGAAGCCTGATACTCGCCTACGGAATCCAGCACCACTGCAAAGTTGCAATCGCTGACTGCGCGGCCGTTCTCCGCCAGCTTCACTTTCCTGTAGTAGTTGTCGATCAGCTGCTGTGTCAGGTCTACCGGCAGGTTCTTCGGCGAGCTTGCCTCGATGATCTCCTCGATCGTACCGGCATTTCTCGCCTCGATCGTCACACACCAGTAATCCTTGGAATTGTTGAAGCCCTGCTTGCAGTCGCCGCTGTAGTCTGCCACCGGGACAGGAAGTCCGTCGTCACCCATGTTGTAGTTCTCGCCCTCGATACCCCACTGCATCGTGAAGAGGTTCTCCTCCTGCGTCATCCACTCCATGTACATCCATGCGGCCTTGATCTCATCCTCTGTCGCCTGTGAAGAGAAGCCGATCATCATACCGAACGGATTGTCCGCGCGGTAAGCCGACACCGTACCGCCGTCCGGATCGTCGATCTCCGCCTGGAACTGAACTGCTACCTCTGCATTGGGTTCCTGCTCATAGAGCGCTGTCAGGAAATCCACATCCGCAGAGATATACCCTGCAAACTGGAAGATCTGCCCGCTTACGAAAGATGCCTTCTCCGTCTCGAGATCTGTTACATAGTACTCCGGATTCAGGAATCCTAACTGGTACTTCTCATTCTCTCTCCTGATAAACTCTTTGTTCGCCGCATCGCCGAGCGCCGGGATCGCATAATCGCCGTAGCATGCCCAGTTCTCCTCGTCCAACGGATATGTCCTGAACGCATAGTTCTGGTCAACGCCCGCGCCTGTCACCATGTGGCCGCCGAGCGGGTGCTCGCAGATCCCCTCATCGATCAGCTTCTGGTACATCTCCTTCTGCTCTGCCCATGTCTCAGGATACGCGTCATAGCCGATCTGGTCTAACCAGTCCTTGCGATAGAACGTCACAAATGTATACCCTGTATCATAGTACGGTCTCTCAGCCAGCACAAAGTATCTGTCGCCGTTCATCTCTGTGTAGCCAAGCTGATCCAGATCTACCATTCTCTGGTAGTATGTAGGCGCAACCTTCGCAAACTCATCGATATCATAGGTGGTCAGATATCCGTCCGCCGCCCACTGCGCCTGCTTCGGATAGTCGTACTCCATCAGGATCGTCGGGAGATCCTCCGCCGCTGCCAGCAGTGAGTAAGATGTCAGTACATCTGTACGCGTGATCGGCACAAACTCTACAGTGATATTGTACTTGTCGCCAAAGTTCTCCTGGATCCATTTTGTCCAGTAGTTGTCGCTCACGTTGGGAACGCCCTCCGCGCCCCTGTCATACACCGGGATCTTCAAGGTGACATTCTCCGCAAATGCCTCCCAGCCCTCAATACCGGCTACGCCGGAATCGTCCGTCGCGGGCGTCTCTGTCTTCGCCTCGTCTGTCGAAGCTGACGCGCTGTTGTCTGTCGAAGACGCGCTGCTGTTGTCCGCAGGAGCTGTCGTATTGTCCGCAGATGTGCTGGCATCGTCGCCCGAACCGCCGCAGCCTGTCAGTGTGCCCATTGCCATAACGCCTGTCAGTGCCAGTGCTGTCATTCTCTTAAAAGCCTTCTTGTTCATAATGATTCCTCCTTTAAAAATCTATAGCATAACCCGCCTTGTGGGAATACTATCATTGATCGTTTTATCCTTTTTTATCCTTTTACCGCGCCGACCATCGTTCCCTTTACAAAATACTTCTGCACAAAAGGATAGATACAGATGATCGGTATCGTCACGAACATGATACATGCCGCCTGCAATACCTCCGGGGTACTCGTCACTGCCGCGCCCTCCGAGAGTGTCGCTGTCTGCGCGTCGGAAGCGGACGAGACAAGCTGTGACAGTTTGTACTGGATCATTTTCAGCTCCTCGGACCGGATATAGTACTTGTTGTCCGCATATGCATTCCAGCGCCCCACTGCGTAGAACAGGGAGAGCGTCGCGAGGATCGGCTTGGACAGCGGCAGCACGATCTTCCACAGGATCTGGAAATTGGTCGCACCGTCGAGGAACGCGGATTCCTCCAGGCTGTCCGGGATCGAGGACTGCAGGTTCGTCTTCATGATCAGCATGTTGTATGGCGAGTAGATCAGCGGCAGGATCAGCACCCACATCGTGTCGAGCACATGCAGATCCTTGAACAGCAGGTATGACGGGATCAGACCTGCGCTGAAATACATCGGAAACATCAGGATAAAGGTGAAAAACGTCCTGCCCTTCAACCGTTTCTTGGAGAGCGGATATGCCGCACAGGTACAGACAAGCATGCCGAGTATCGTGAAGATCAGTGTGACATAGATGCTGTATATCATGCTCGACACCATGCTTCCATCCTTGAAGATGGACACATACGCGTCAAAGTTGATCCCCTTTGGAATGAACGCGACCTGTTTAGCGATGACAAAGGAATTGCCTGAGATCGACTTTGCCAGCAGGTGGACAAAAGGCATCACACAGGTTGCGCACAAAAGCACCAGTATGACCATGATCACCGCATCGCTGACCCTGAACTTGTTGATCGCCCGGTTACCGTCGCTGTTTACCTCCGCACCGCGGACGACTTCTTCTTTTTTTGCCATGATATCACACCTCCTATAACAAACCTTCTTCGCCAAGTCTCTTCGCGAACCAGTCAGACAGCAGTACCAGCGCCAGGCCTACGACCGACTGGAAGAGACCGACCGCGGTCGACATGCTGAACTTGTTTCCCTGGAGACCCTTCTCATATATGTAGATCGCCAGCTGATACTGGAAATCCTTCACCTGCGAGTTGCCAAACTGGTCGAGACGCTCGAAGTTGCTCCCCATCACACGGCCAAGGTTCATGATCAGCAGTGTCACGATCGTGCTCTTGATGCCCGGCAGCGTGATGTGCAGCATCCGCTGCCAGCGGTTCGCGCCGTCGATCATCGCCGCCTCATACAGATCGCCGCTGATGCCCGTGATCGCCGCGAGATAGATGATCGTGCCCCAGCCCATTCCCTGCCATACGCCGATCAGCAGATAGGTCACTGCCCAGTGCCACTTCTCCGTCAGAAACGGGATCCCCTCCTCGATCAGCCCCGCGTTCATCAGGAAGATATTGACGAGACCTGTCGAGGGACGGAACATGGTGTACGCCACGCTTCCGATGATGACCCATGAGAGGAAATGCGGCAGATACAGGATCGTCTGTGTCACTTTCTTGAACTTTGGATACCGCAGTTCGTTCAGCATCAGCGCCAGTATGATCGGCATCGGGAACCCCACTGCCAGATCCAGCAGATTGAATACGATCGAACTCTTCAGCGAACGGTGAAAATCCGCATCCTTAAATACTTTGATGATCGTCTCCATGCCAACCCATTTGCTGCCCGCATAGCCCTTCGCAGGCTTGTAATCCATAAAGATCATCCGCATGCCGGGATACGATGCATAGTTGAAGAGCACCACCATCACGATCGGAAACAACAGCATCAGATAAAGCTGCCAGTCTCTCTTGAAGCTGTTCTTCCAGGTTGTATGCACGGCAACTTCTTTGCCGTTTTTTGTTTTACCCATACCAAAACCTCCATTCCTGTAATCCTTTCGTTATTTTGTCTAAACAATTATAACTTATAAATACATTTTCGTGCATTTTACCGTTTATTTCTAGCCAAAAGAAAGAAAATACTATGCATTTACGACCATTTATGTTATACTTTTCTTAACCGCAGGTCGACGAAATGCATAGTATTTTGTTTTTTTCTCTTTTTTCCTTATACAGAATGACTATGTTTTTCCAGTTTTTACCGGCAAGGATGTCCCGAACCTGCGGTAAAATCTGGTTATTTTTGATTCGTATGGACATAAAGTCTATCCAAAAATTTCCAGTGATTATGTAAAAATGACCATAATCATCGAATTTTCAGGAAAAAGCGGGAAATATAGTGAAATATACATTAGAAACATAAAAAAAATACATTAAAATAGATAAAGAAAGAAAAATCAGACTGGAGGTAAATAACGATGCCGAAAACCAAGAACGATGTCGCCGAGTACCGCAGCTACTATCTGCCATCCGACTTTCCGGTACTCCTGCTGTCAGG
>VSNO01000143.1 GCA_009774375.1 Lachnospiraceae bacterium | reverse complement strand
GAAATGGGGAATATCATTGCTTGATCAATAATTATAACGAAGACTATATTTATAAAAGTGTATTGGCAACATTTTGGCAACAGAAAATCAGCAAGCCATAATAAATGATGTAATTGATGTAAAAATAGGCGTGTATCTGCATGAAACTTAAACAAATAAAGTTAACAACAGCAAAGAACACGCCGAGTTAAAGTATGCTGAGGATGCTTCGTTTGATACGGCATGTGAGAAGGCTATGCGGCAGAACCGGGAGAAAAATTATGAGGAGGTGTTTTTGAGGGAGGGCATGAAGACCATTTATCGGTATGGCATCGCATGCTATCAGAAGCGTTGTAAGGTCGTATCGGGATAGTGCAGATAAAAGGCGGTTTCGTTAGAAGCCGTCTTTTATTCTGCTGATTTTTCTGTCATAGATTTAGGAACTGTAAAGAAATAACATGACAATATTGCGTAGGATATGTCTTCGAGGACACAGGTCAAAAAACGCAGGCATAGTGGGCTATGTCGAGGCTTTTTGACCTGCGTAATCGGAGACATAGACCAGCAAGATTGTTAAGTTATTTCTTTACAGTTCCTTAGGCAATTCTTATCCCGCAGGTTCTTCCCTGCGTTTTCTTTTATGGATTTTTCTAGAGCATTTTTCAAACACGCTCTAGGATGCTATATTGGATAAATATTTCTGAGGTACAGATTTAATCTACAAAAAATAAAATATATTTGACATATAGTTTATTATATGCTAATCTATACTTGGAGGTGGGCAGATGGCGAGAAATATAGCGATCAAGGTGGCGCGTGCGGAGAAGGACATGACGCAGAAGGCGCTTGCGGAAGCGGTCGGCATATCCAGACAGACGATGAATGCCATTGAACAGGGGGAATACAATCCGACGATCCGGTTGTGCCGTGCGATATGCCGCGTGCTTGGCAAGAGCCTGGACGATCTCTTCTGGGAGGAAGAGCAGGAATAAAATGAGACGGGGAATGGAGGTTGAACATGAAAAAGAGGAAGAACAGACTGGATGAGATGCAGGAACAGAAACTGCTGAAGATCGAACACAATGCCTGCTGGCTGGCGTTTTGGGGGCTGCTTGCGGTGATGTTCGGGCAGATCATATATTATGGGGTAGAGAGGGCGGAAGTATTTTTTGGAGAATGGATCGTCTTTATGTGCCTTGCAGTATATATTGTGACGGCATGTATCAGGAACGGGATCTGGGACAGGACACTGCGTCCTTCTCTGAAGACCAATTTATATACGAGCCTGATCGCGGCCGTTGCGGGCGGCGCGATCCGTTTCGCTGCCGCTTACCGTAAATATGGCAATGTACGGGGAGCTTTGGCAGTGGGCGGCATCATATTCGGAAATATCCTGATCATCTGTTTTCTGTGCATGTCACTGGGGCTCTGGATCTACTGGAGAAGGGTGGAGCATCTCGAGGCGGAAGGGGACGAGGAGCGGTCGGATGAGCACAAAAAATAAGAGATCAGAAAGCGCACAATATCAAATTTTTCAGGAGGCAGCACAGAGTGATTACGGCAGATCATTTAATAAAAACATTTATCAGGAACGAGAAGCGGAATAAAAAGAGGGAGATCAACGCTGTGGACGGCGTATCGCTGAGAGTGGACGCGGGGGAGATCGTCGGGATCCTCGGGCCAAACGGCGCGGGGAAGACCACGCTGCTGCGCATGATGTCCAAACTGATGAGGCCTACCAGCGGCACGGTCAGCATACAGATCAAACAGATGCAGGTTTCGGACGACATCGAAGCGAAAAGGCATATCGGCTATCTCTCCAATAACACCAAACTCTACGGAAGGCTCTCTGCGAGGGAGCTGCTGCAGATGCTGGGCGTGCTGTACGGATTATCTGAACAGGAGACTGCGAAGCGGATCGAGGTGATCAGTGAGATCCTTTCCATGGACTCCTTTCTGGATAACCGGATCGAAAAGCTGTCCACGGGACAGACACAGCGCGCTTCGATCGCGAGGTGCCTGGTGCACGACCCCGAGGTCTACATCTTTGATGAGCCGACACTGGGGCTTGATATCATCAGCAGTGCGTCGATCATCGACTTTATGAAGCGAGAACGCGAACGGGGGAAGACTGTGCTCTACTCTACACATTATATGGAAGAGGCGGAATATCTCTGCGACAGGATCGTGATGATCCATCAGGGGCGGATCATCCGGGAGGGGACGCCCGCCGGACTGAAAGAACAGATGGGAAAAGAAAGCCTGAGAGATGTCTTTGCAGAGCTGATCAACATGGAGGGAATGCCGGATGAACACTAAGATCATAAGAACTTTGTTAAACAAAGAGATGCTGGATGTTTTCCGGGATAAGAAGACAGTCATCATGATGCTGGTCGTGCCTGTTCTGCTGTATCCTATTGTTTTTATCGGCGCCTTGCAGGTGATGGCTTTTATCAATTCCAGCATGAAGGATCAGGAATACCGGATCGCTGTGGAGACGGATGATAAAGGTGCCTTTTTGGACTGGATGATGCAGTCGGGAGAACAGGATCCGGAGGAAGGTGAGGCGACATATCGGATTACGGCAGTTGACGCCGCAGCGGCTGGGATCGGTGAGGGCGTATGGGAGACAGCGCTGGAGGCGGAGGAGATCGATGCGTATGTCTCCGTATATGATTCCGGCGGAAGGATGCAGTACGATGTATATTATCTCTCCTCGGTGACCAATTCTTCCTATGCGGCGGATCTTGTGATGGATATACTGGATGAGTTCCGGGAGGATCTGACAAGACAGCGGATCGCGGAGGAAGGGCTGGAGGCGGAAGAGATCCTGGAGCCGATCCTGTATGAAAGAAAGAATACTGCCAGCAGTGAGCAGTCTCTGGGGAGCATCATCGGATCGGTCCTTCCTCTCATGCTGGTGATCAGCCTGCTGATGGGAACGATGTATCCAGCGATCGATACGACTGCAGGAGAGCGGGAGAGAGGGACGCTCGAGACGCTTCTGACACTTCCGATCATGAACAGGGATCTGATCATGGCGAAATTTCTGACTGTGGCGGTGATCGGTATGGTTTCTGCACTCTTGAATATACTGTCGATGGGTGGTATCGCCGTTTATATGTACAAGATCATGGATCTGCAGACGCAGATGGAAGATATTGACCTGATGAGATTCATTCCGGCAATCCTGGTGTGTATTCTGGCGGTATTTGCGTTTTCGCTGTTTGTGAGTGCGGTGACGATGTGCGCGACCTCTTTTGCCAAAAGTTATAAGGAAGCGAACAATTATATTACGCCGCTCATGCTGGTGATGATGTTCACAGGCTATATCGGTTTTATCCCGAATCTGGAGCTGACGCAGGGGATCGCGATGATCCCTGTGGCAAATATCTGCTTGCTGATCAGGAATATGATGGTGTTCAGGATCGATTACGCGATGACTGCAGTCGTGCTGCTGAGCAATGTGGCATATGCGGTTCTGGCGATCCTGTTTCTGAGCAGGATCTATGACAGCGAGTCTGTTCTGTTCTCGGACGGGAAAGGCGGACTGCAGCTCTTTGAAAGGCGGGAGAATCTGACAAAAGGCGGCGTTCCCACAGTGTCCGACGCCATGTTCGTGATGGCGGTCACACTGCTTCTTCTGATGTATGCGGGAAGTATCCTGCAGCTCAGATATGGGCTGGCAGGGTTGTTCATGACACAGATGCTTTTGCTTGCGGCGCCGCTATGTCTTGTGATCTATACCAGGAGGGATATCCGGGAGACATATGGATTTGCAGGTGCAAAGCTGCAGGCATATCTGGGCAGTGCGATCCTTGGTGTGGGACTGTTTCTGGTCAATCTGGTGATCGCGGCAGGAATGCTCCGTCTTTTTCCAAACAGTGCGGAAAATATCGAGACGGCCTTTTCAACGGTCATGGGGGATAATATGGCAGCAGCGCTTTTTGTGATCGCGCTCACGCCGGCAGTCTGTGAGGAGATGCTGTTCCGCGGGGTGGTGTTCCACGCCATAAAAGCGCGACACCACGCTGCCGCGGCGTGCACCGTCACGGCTGTGCTCTTTGGCTGTTTTCATATGAGTCTGGTGAAATTGATCCCGACTGGCCTGCTGGGGCTGGTCCTGTGTCTGGTGGTCTGGCAGACGGGCAGTATCTATCCGGCGATGCTGATGCATTTCATGAACAATGCGCTCAGTGTGGTGATCAGTTTCTGTCCGGAACAGATCGGGAAGGTGTTCCCGGTACTTTACAAAAGCTCATTTTCGCCCGCGGAAGGTCTGATGCTCATGGGAGCGGGAGCGGTATTTGCGGGAATCGGCGCGGCCATATTGCGGAGAAGGAGTGACACCCGACTGGTTCTGTGATAGAATGGTTAGTAGTTGCAGGAAAACACAGATAAAATGAGATTGGTGGAGGTACTCTGATGAATGAGCGCATGGAAAAGCAACTGGCATTTGCCCTGGAGATCGATAAGGTGAAAAATATATTCAGGCAGACGCATCTGTCAGATAATGGAAGAAATGAAAATGATGCAGAGCATTCATGGCATATGGCGGTCATGGCGTATCTGCTCCGGGAATATGCCAACGAAGAGGTAGATATCACAAAAGTGATGCTGATGTGTCTGATCCACGATATTGTCGAGATCGACGCGGGCGATACGTACGCTTATGACGCGGAGGGCCTGCAGACACAAAAAGCCAGGGAGGATGCCGCGAAGGAGCGTATCTTCTCGATTCTTCCGCAGGAGCAGAAGACGGAACTTGTGGCATTGTTTGACGAGTTCGAGGCGTATGAGACTGCAGAAGCGAGATTTGCCCATGCGATGGACAATATCCAGCCCCTTTTATTAAATAACAGCAACAACGGCGGGGACTGGCGGGCGCATAACGTGACGGCAGAGCAGGTGTACCATAGACAGGGGAAAACAAAACTGGGATCGGAAAAGCTGTTCGAGGTGACAGACCAGATCCTTCAGGACAATATAAAAAAGGGAAACCTGAAGTAATGATCAGTATGGGTAAGCGGGAGGTTTGAGGATTTAAATGAAGACAAGAGAACAGATCATGGAGTTTATCAGCAGGCAAAAGGTCGCCTTTGTGGCGTCTGTCGACGAGGAGGGTTTTCCGAATATGAAAGCGATGTTTGTACCGCGCAAGATCGAGGGAAATTCATTTTATTTCTCGACAAATACCTCCTCTATGCGCGTGCAGCAATTTTTGAAAAACCCCAAAGCAAGCATTTATTTTTACAGTAAGGGGCGTTTTAAATATGAGGGCATCATGCTGGTCGGAACGATGGAGGTGTTGACGGACGAGGCGGTCAAACAGGAGATCTGGTGTGTCGGCGATACGATGTACTATAAACAGGGTGTGACGGATCCCGATTACTGCGTGCTGAAATTCACAGCGATCAGAGGGAGGCACTACTGTGCGCTGAAGTCAGAAAGTTTTGAAATGATGTGAGGAATATTTTCCTGCCTGCAGCGTGATCCGTGATGGGGAAAGATCCATGCAGGATCTGCTTCACAAAAGTGATGAAGATGTGTCTGATCCGCGATATTGCTGTGATCGCAGGTGTTGATGTTTGCGAAGAATCAGCCGTATATGCGAAGAAAAGGAAGTTTGAGATCTCCTTGATCGTGTTATAATAAAAAAGACAGAAAATTTATAGGACAGTCAATGGAGGTTTGGAGTAATGCTTGAGAGAGAAATCAAAAATCATAGGATTATTATCAAAGATGCAGCTGATAACCGGACACTCGCGGATACGGAGGTGATTCGGTACAATAGTTCGGTCAACTCTGTGATCATTTCGTCGCAGAGTATTCCGAAGAGAAAATTTTATCAGATCTACGCTTTTGTTTTTGCCGAGAGCTATCTGTACAAATGCAATGGGACGATCCGGGAAATGCAGAAGGGTGATGAGATCGAGGTCTTTCTGGGAAAATATGAGTCGATAGAGGAACGCCATGCAGTCCGATATTCACTTGGCCTGGAGGGCAGCGTCGAGGGTGTGTACATAGACGGGAATGAGGTGCCGTTTCAGAAGCCAATGCCGATCAAGACCGTCAACATGAGCTCTACGGGTATTTTGCTCCATGCGGATGACGGCTGTTTTCAGATCGGTGAGAGCTACGCGCTGCTGCTCAAAACGAATATTGGCGAGCTGAAAATGCAGTGTGAGGTGGTCCGGGTAACGAACAGTGATGGAATGACTGCGGATTACGGGTGCAGGATCCGCCAGGTTCAGCGGGTTCAGCAGGAATGAAATCTGTCACTTTCGCGGAATATCTGACAGATCTTTTTATGCTACAGGAAAATACGACATCTGGGAGAGATCCCGGATGTTTTTTGGCTTCTGATGCCACATTGACAATGGAATCCGCATTTTTCCTGTCCTCGCTGCTGCTAAGTCCGGCACAGTTGTCAAGAAGTCCCTGCGCGTCTTTCCGGTTCAACGACCGTGTCAGGGATGTGATCCATATATGGGATTCCTTGTCAAGTTCTCTCGTCACAAGAACCTGTATCGGAAAGATCAGATCATCGATGCGGTAGATGCCTTTTTTAACGGCATCTTACCAAGATTATGTTCGCGTTCATAGGTCAGATATTCTTTCTGTTCACGCAGTTCCAGCTCCATCGCAGAGCAGAATGCGGGATGCGGGATGCCATTGTATATTGTCCTGTATTTCCAATAAAATATGCTTCCTTTCCTGTTTAGCTTTCAGTATATCACATTGCACATTTGTGTACAATATCATACGAAAAATAATAGGGCAATGAAGGCGCCATGGATTTTTTTAATGCGGTAGATATGCTCTTTCGTTTTTTTTGAAAAAATGTGACAGCAGGGAAAGCTGATGCGTCTTATCTATGAGATCTCAAACAGGAGGAGAAAGGAGATGTATTTATGCATGATGTGATGGAACTGTTTCATCTATATAAAGATGATGTGTACAGGCTGGCGGTCAGCTATACCCACTCGGTTCATGATGCGGAGGACGTGTGCCAGACGGTCTTTCTGAAACTGATGGAACAGAGCGGGATCACGCCCGGCAAAGAAAAGGCGTGGCTGATGCAGGTGACTGCCAACCAGTGCAGGAGTCTTCTGCGGTCAGTCTGGAGGAAGCGGACTGAGCCGTTGGATGAGGAGGCGGAAGAAATATTGTCTGAACAGCCTGTGCTGCAGGGTATCTGGGAGAGCATCAGGAAGCTGAAGCCCAAATACCGCATTGTGGTGTATCTGTTTTACTATGAGGGGTATACCGTGAAGGAGATCGCGGACATCTTACATATTTCGGGCACTGCCGTCACAACGAGGCTGTCCCGGGCGAGACAGGTATTGGAGGCAGAGTTAAGGGAGGAGGTCTATTGATGAAGGAAAGATTTCAGGAAGTATATGAGCAGATCCGGATGCCGGAGGAGTGCAGCAGCCGCATCGAGCAGGCAATGCAGTGCAAGAGAGCGGACAGGAAAAAATATGTGACGGGATACAGGTGGAAACACGGATTTGCGGCGGCATTGGCCGCAGCGATGATCCTTGTGGCCGCAGATGCAACCGTGTATGCATACACGGGGAGCGGTTTCATAAGCCGGGTGATGTCCTGGGCGAACAATGCCATTTTTACGGAGGAGGTAGATGAAGAAGGGAACCTGGTCGGGACTGCCGCTCTGGACACTTCGGACATGACGGCGCCGGCAGTGTATCAGAATGGACATCTTTGGTTCACCGCAAATGGGGAGAATATTGACATTACGAGTCAGGTTTCCGAGGTTAGGGCGTATATTTATGACTATACCGACGGTGAGGGAATCACGCATTATCTGATCGTTGGCGGTGCACCGGAGACGTTTGGATACGCAGAATTTCTTTATGATGCGACGAAAGATCCAGGCTGGATCGGAGGATACTTTACATCGGGGAAGGTCGGGGAGACGATCAATCCTGACTGGCTGGAAAACGCCAAGGATGAGCTTGGGATTCCGTGGCCGTAGGTGATGTCTGTGCATGGGAAGCTATGACGATCGAAAGGGAGGGGATACGATGAAAGATAAATGGATCAAAACGGTGTCAGTGCTGCTGGTGGTCAGCGGCATGACTGCGTGCGGCATGGAGCAGTCGGCAAAACAGATCGCAGAGGGGACAAATACGGCGCAGGTGGACATGAATGATATTTTCAATAATGTATCACAGACCGGGGACGTGGCGGTGCCGCAACAGCAGCAGGCGGGCGAAATACAGGCGCTGAACAGGGAACTGTTTGATGGGCAGAGTATCCGCATCTGGAAAGGGAAAGGTAATATCCTGCTTGTTCTAAAGGAGGATGAGGACATGCTGTATCTCTATGATGTGGCGTCGGCGCAGATCAGAGGGGAGACAAAAACAAAGAACTGGCAAAGTGCTGACGTGTACCCATATCACGGGGGATATTGTGTGATAGGCGGGATCACGAATGAAGATCCCGACGGTGACATAGCGGCTGGCGGAGAGGCACAGTTGATAGAGGTTGTCGGGGACAGCATGGAGCACTGGGGGGTGTTTTATGATGATTCTCTCAAAGAGACACGCAGTATTTTGCTGAACGATATCGTGGAAAATGCCGATATAGCTGTGTGGTCGGTCTCTACAGACGGTACGATGCTTGGGTGTTATGATCTGTGGGAGGGGCTTAATATATATGATCTCAAAGGTGAGAAAATAGCGGAACTGCTTGGGAAGGGCAAGGAGAGTAAATGCCCGGAGCTTTTGGGGGTCAATGCCATCTTCTTTGATGCGGACAACAGTCAGGTAATATTTACGGGACAGACAGATCAGAATGGAAGTTCGGCAGCTTCATGGGGCAGGAGCGGCATCGATGGGACGGGGCTGGAAAACCATATCCTTGAATGCGATCTTGGAGCGGCGACCGGGTATGGAGATGGAAAGCTGCTGCTCGGGGAGGACAGCATATTTTTCCAGGGCGGAATGGGATTTGTCGATACAGAGACAGGGAAGGCGGTTTATCATAAAGAGATCGGGAGTGCGCTGCCGGTCAGCGGTCCCTTTTTCTCAGATGACGGAACAGTGTTTGCCACGGCGGCTCTGGACACGTACCAGTTGGAGGTTTCGATCTGGCGGACGGAAGACTTTTCACTGATCCATAAAGATGTGATCCGGGATGACCGGGAGGAGATGTTCTATCGATCCCCACAGATCTGTCTGTTTCCGGATCTGCGGGCATGTATGGTCTGTATGGGAGGTCAAAATGATATTCCGCAGGAAGCGGTGTTGTTGAAGTATTAGGGCGTGTCTGAAAATTCGGTCCCATCCTCTGCACGGGTTTCCTGTCCTCGCTGCTGCTAAGTCCGGCACAGTTGTCAAGAAGTTTCAAACACGCTCTAAAGCATTGACGTAATTTTTTTAATTTGATAGTATCTTATCAGAGCAGGCGCCTACTCAGAAAATGGTAGGAGGTTATAGAGAATCATATGAATGAAAAATTGTATCAGCGCTATCTGGAGACCAGTGTCTACACGGATGTGGGATATTATAAGGAGTTTGTCATATCGCTGCCGGACGATATACCCTCCATTGGGATGCTGGTCTGTGACCAGATCACCCACCCGGTCATGTACTTTACAGAGCCATCTTCGTATCTGGAGGAGACGTATTTCGGAAAAATATCGTCCTATCCGAGGCAGCGTTTTGGCTACAGTCAGTTTGGCCTGCCGCGCCGGAAATTTGTCACGGCCTCGGAAGCCTGGCTTGGTCTGAGGCACAATACGCTGGATAAAAAGCTGGACGTGTTCGTGCCCGATCTTTTGACAGGTGTCTGTGAATACCTGATCATGGATTTCCATGCACTGATGAACAATGAGATTTTTTATTCGTATCAGCCGCTGTATCTCAGGGGCGGACTGCAGGCATTGAGCGAAAGCGAACTGTGTGAGCTGGATCATCTGGCAAAGCTGCTGGCGGAGCCTGATAAGAATATGGAGCAGATCGAGCAGTTGCGTGCTGAAAATGAAAAACTGTCGATCCTGACGAATCATACGCAGAATATCTATCATGATATTTTTGGATCTTTTGCGGGCAGCCGGGAATGATTTTTCAAACAAGTTTTAAGGAGGCGGGTTAAATTGTTAGAAAGAACATACACAACTTCATCGGGCATGATTCACTACTGGATCCATGTCATTGATATCGATGCCATAACACTGGTCTTTCTGCCTGGCCTGACAGCAGACCACAGATTGTTTGGCAGACAGATCAGATACTTTAAAGACAAGTACAACGTTTTTGTGTGGGACGCGCCTGCACACGCGGCGTCGTGGCCGTTTCGATTTGACTTTGATCTGATGGATCTGGCAAAATGGCTGAACGAGATCCTTGCGCTGGAAAAAATAGCAGATCCAGTTATCATAGGACAGTCCATGGGCGGATACGTCGGACAGGCGTATGCCCAGTTGTATCCTGAGCATTTAAAAGGATTTGTTTCCATTGATTCAGCCCCATTACAGAGAAAATATATAACGAAACCGGAGATCTGGTTATTAAAGCGAATGGAACCCGTTTACTTTTATTATCCGTGGAAATCCCTGTTAAAGACCGGAACAAACGGTGTCGCAGTATCGCGATACGGCAGAAAGCTAATGCATAAAATCATGATGGTATACGACGGGGACAAAAGGCGGTATTCACAGATTGCCGGTCACGGCTTCAAGATTCTTGCCAATGCAATAGAAGCAGATCTGCCATACGAAATCAGATGCCCTGCATTACTCATCTGCGGCGAGAAAGATCGCGCCGGTTCGTGCATCAGATATAATAAAGCCTGGCACCGGAATACCAATATTCCATTAAAATGGATCAAAAATGCAGGTCATAATTCAAACACAGATCAGCCGGAAATTATCAATCATCTGATCGAAGATCTGGTTAAGGAGCTGTAAATCTTAGAGGGAGGAACTTACAATGGGAATCGAATTGAGAAAAGCTGCTGTCACGGACGGCATGGATATCTATGAAATGCTGCAGGAGCTGCCCGCTGATGAGAACGGTTTCATCAACCAGGCTGCGGGCATGCGTTTCCACGAATATAAGGAATGGCTCAAGGGCAAGGTACAAAACGCGGAACAGACTGGCATTGTCGACGGCTGGAAAGTACCCGCGACAACCTTCTGGCTGTTTGAGGACGGCAGACCTGTCGGCTGCGGCAGTGTGCGCCATTTCCTGACAGACAAACTGTTGGAACAGGGCGGAAATATCGGATATTCCATACGTCCGTCAGACAGAAACAGAGGGCTTGGAAAAGTCCTTCTGTCCCTCTTGATCGACGAAAGCAGAAAAATGGGCATAGACCGACTTCTGCTCACGATCCACAACGGGAACACGCCATCACTCCATGTCGCACTGGCAAATGGCGGGAAGATCGAAAAGACGACGGAAGAGCGAAATTACGTCTGGATAACACTATAAGAAATGTATGGACATTCAAATGGGACTGTCGGAAATCAATGCTATTTGCCGATAGTCCCATTTTTAATGTTCAGATCTTTCAGGATAAAACGAGCAGGGAAGACGGTGTATGTCCCTTATCCTCGAAAGAAATAAAACGGAAGCGGGGATCGTCCTTGTATTTTGCGTATTCGACTGGAACCAAATCATCATCGGAGCCGGCGGAATCGCTAAGGAATTGTAGGAAAATAAGTGCTCAGATTGCGCAGGATATTTCTTCAAGATTGTAGGAGAAAAAACGTAGGCG
>VSNO01000142.1 GCA_009774375.1 Lachnospiraceae bacterium | reverse complement strand
ATGAAGATACTGATCATCGAGGACGACAAAGACTTAAACACCGGAATCGCGCTATCCCTTGGCAATGATGTGATCCTGCAGGCGTTTTGTCTGGCAGAGGCAAGAAATCTGTTGGACAGCAGCGTCGATCTGATCATTCTCGACATCAACCTGCCCGACGGCAGCGGTCTCGACTTCTGCCGCGAGCTCAGACAGACAAGCAGCCTTCCCATCATATTCCTGACTGCCAACGATATGGAGATCGACATTGTGACGGGTCTCGAGACCGGAGCCGACGACTATATCACAAAACCCTTTTCACTCGCAGTCCTGCGCGCACGGGTGAACGCGGTCCTGCGGCGCAGACAGACCGACAATGCTGTATTCCGCACTGACCGATACGAGTTTGATTTCGACAACATGAAATTTCTCGTCGACAGCACACCGGTCGAACTCAGCAAGACAGAACAGCGGCTCCTGAAGATCTTCGTGCAGAATCCGGGGCGCACTCTGCCGCGCGAGATGCTGCTCGACCGCGTCTGGACCGACAATGCGGAGTTTGTGGAGGAGAACGCGCTGTCCGTCGCCGTGAAAAGGCTGCGGCAGAAAATAACCAGTGTGCCGATCCGATCCGTCTACGGCATCGGTTATGTGTGGGAACAGCAGAAAGGAACCAGCGGATCATGAAGTATCTATATGGACTGATCCTGCTGATCCTGCTCGCGGTCATTGCCGCGCTGTACCGGTACACGTCAAAGATGCTGTCCACCCTTGACAGAATGATCGACAGCGCGATCGACGATACCTTTACCGAACACACCTTTACCGAGAAAAAACTGTCCAAAATAGAGTCCAAAATGTACCGTTATCTGTCGTCGGGAAACACCTCCCTCAGACAGATCAACGCCGAAAAGGACAGCATCAAGACGCTGATCTCGGATATATCCCACCAGACCAAGACGCCGGTATCCAATATCTTATTGTATTCCCAGCTCCTAAAGGAATCTCCCTGCCTGGACGACAGCACCCGCAGACTCGCATCGCAGATTGAAGAACAGACAGAAAAACTAAGTTTCCTGACCGCATCGCTGATCAAGGCCTCCCGTCTGGAAAACGGTATCATAAACGTCACGCCAAAGGAAAACAGTATCAGAAAGCTGGTCGAATGTGTCGACTGCAGCGACGCTGCAGACGCAAAAGGGATCCGCTGGCAGATCGATCCGATCCCGGATTGTTCGGCAGTATTTGACTTTAAGTGGACGCTCGAAGCCATCTCAAACATCGTCGATAACGCGGTCAAATACACTCCTGCCGGCGGCGCCATCACCATCAGCGCGCGGGAGTACGAAATGTTTGCGCGCATCGATATCGCAGACACCGGCATCGGCATGTCGGAGGAGGAGACCGCAAAGATATTCACACGCTTCTACCGCTCTCCGGAAGTGCGCGACGAGCGCGGCGTGGGGATCGGACTGTATCTGGCGCGTGAGATCGTGGCAAAGGAAGGCGGATATATCAAAGTAACCTCCAGCAAAGGCACTGGTTCTGTGTTCTCCGTATTCCTGCCCAAAATGTAAGGAGCTGTTTCCAAATCTGTCAAAACTGTAAGAATACAGAAAGCATTGAGACAGAATCATCTGATATCATAGCGTATGTAGGGAACTGTATTACTTACAGTTCCTGAGCATTTGCATACGGAGGTATCACAATGGACATCCTGAAAACTACAAACCTGAAAAAATACTACGGCAGCGGCGACACGATCGTCAAAGCGCTGGACGGCGTCGATCTGTCGGTGGCAGACGGCGAATTTGCCGCGATCGTAGGAACATCTGGCAGCGGCAAATCAACGCTCCTGCACATGCTGGGCGGTCTCGACAGACCGACCGGCGGCACCGTCGAGGTGGAGGGCAAAAACATCTTTTCCTTAAAAGACGACTCCCTGACCATCTTCCGCCGGCGCAAGATCGGCTTTGTCTTTCAGAGCTACAATCTCGTCCCCGTGCTGAACGTCTATGAGAATATCGTCCTGCCGATCGAGCTCGACGGCAACAGGATCGACAAGACCCACATCGAAAACATCATGGAGACACTCGGTCTCACCGGAAAGATCAACAGCCTGCCAAACCAGCTCTCGGGCGGACAGCAGCAGCGCGTCGCGATCGCCCGCGCACTGGCGTCAAAGCCCGCCATCATTCTCGCCGACGAACCGACCGGAAATCTTGACAGCAGGACAAGTCTTGACGTCATGGGACTGTTGAAGGTGACAAGCGAGCGCTTCTCACAGACGATGGTGATGATCACGCACAACGAGGAGATCGCACAGATGGCAGACCGGATCATAAGGATCGAGGACGGAAAGATCGCAGGTGGCAGCCATGATTAATGTGAAGATGTATGAAGTGAACAACAAACAGGCCGTCCGCCGCCTCTCCAGCCGCAGCTTCAAAGCCAACGCCTCGCGGAATCTTATCGCAGTGATCGCGATCGCACTCACCGCGATCCTGTTCACCGCACTGTTTACAGTCGGCAGCGGACTGGTGGAAAACATACAGCAGCAGACGATGCGCCAGGCAGGCGGCGACGGCATGGCGTGCCTCAAATATATCACGGACGAACAGTTTGAGGCAGTCAGAGACCATCCGCTGATCGACAGGATCTCGTACAACAGGATCATATGTGAGAGCGTAGAGAGCGACGCACTGTTAAAACGCCATGCCGAGATCTATTACATGAACGATGTCGGAATGGAACTTGGCTTCTGTGTTCCCACACACGGGCGGAAGCCGGAACAGGAAAACGAGATCATCATGGACACCAGGGCAATGAAAATGCTCGGACTGCCCGAGGAGATCGGTACGCCTGTGACCTTTCGGCTCAAACTCCACGGCGGAAAGATCGTGGAGCGGGAATTTGTGCTGTCGGGCTGGTGGGAAGCCGACCCGGCCTTCAACATGGTGTCGATCATGGTCGTCTCCAAAGCGTACACGGACGCACACATCGATGAGCTCTACAACAGTTATCGGGAAAACTGCGAATTGACTGGCGCCATAAACAGCTATATCATGTTCCGAAGTTCGCTCGGACTCGAGAAAAAGGTGGAGCGCGTGATCACGGAGAGCGGCTGTTCCATGGACGAAAACGCGCCGGATTATATCGAATGCAACGTCAACTGGTCGTACCTCTCCAGCAATTTTGACTTCGATCTGCCGACTGTGACAGGCGCGCTGGCTGCGGCCCTGCTGATCATACTGACAGGCTATCTGATCATCTACAACATTTTTCAGATATCCGTCACCAGAGACATCCGATTTTACGGTCTGCTCAAGACGATCGGAACAACCGGCAGACAGATCAAAATGATCATCCGCAGGCAGGCATTGATCCTGTCCTGCATCGGCATTCCGATCGGGCTTTTTCTCGGATATTTTATCGGGACAGCGCTGGTCCCGCTGCTTATGAACAACACCAACTACACAGGTTCAACTTTCACCACAAGCGCAAACCCGCTCATCTTTGCGGGAAGCACAGTCTTTGCCCTGGTCACTGTGGCAGTCAGCACGGCAAGACCCGGCCGCATCGCCGCAGGCGTGTCGCCTGTTGAGGCTGTGCGCTACACCGACAGCACGACGATCAGGAAAAAAAGCCGCAGGTCGAGAAACGGTGCAAAGATCATCGGCATGGGGATGGCAAACCTGGGCAGGAACAAAAAACGCACCGCACTCGTGGTCGTGTCGATGTCGCTGTCCCTGGTGTTGTTCAATACCGTCTACACGCTCAGCATCGGTTTTGATATGAATAAATACCTGTCGACCTTTGTCGAGACGGATTTTCTCGTCTCCCACGCAAGCCTTGTCAATCACACATACTGCGGCGGGGACGACGACACTGTGACCGACAGCATGATCGCTTCGATCGAACAGCAGGAGGGATTTCAAAGGGGCGGGCGCTTTTTTGCGAATATCAGGGACGCCGAATGTTTCAGGGTAAAACCGCATGAGAATGAAACACCCGCACGGGCTGACAACGAAGATGAAAATGGAAACTATTTCTGCGCAGTCTACGGGCTGGAAGACTTCCCGCTCAGCAATCTGCAGGTTCTCGAAGGTGAGATCGACTATGAAAAGTTAAAGACCGGCAAATATATCCTCGAGGGTGTCAAACTGGACGATAACCACCAGCCCGAGTGGCAGACATCCCACTACGGGATCGGGGATACCGTGACGCTCTGCAATTACAGGGGAAACGGTGAGAGCATATACGAAAATGAATACACAGAATATCCCTGCGAAATCATGGCAAAGGTCGCAGTCAGCACCTATACCAACTCCTGCCGCATGTTTTATCCACACTCCTACTATCTGCCCGCCGAAGTCTATAAGACAATGACAGCAGATCCCGGCACAATGATGTACGTGTGCGATGTCGAGGACGGTTTTGAGGCATCGATGGAAGCGTTCCTGCAAAACTATACGGAGAACGTAGAGCCGACGATGACATACTCCTCAAAAAGTACGAACATAGAACACTTTGAGGGACTGCGCAGCACCTTATTTCTGGTCGGCGGCATGCTAAGCCTCATCATCGGCATGATCGGTGTGCTGAATTTCGTCAATTCGATGCTCACGAGCATCCTCACGCGCAGGCGGGAATTTGCAATGCTCCAGTCCGTCGGCATGACGACAGGACAACTGCGGAAAATGCTGGTCATCGAGGGACTTGCCTACACCGCCTCGTCAGGGCTGGTATCCATTCTGACAGGCACAGCTATATCAGCGCTGGTCTCCGGCACAGTCGCCAGGAGCCTGTGGTTTTTCACGTACCATTTCACGCTGCTGCCGCTTGCCGTCACGATCCCAATACTGTTATTGGTCGGAATCCTGCTGCCGCTGCCAGTGCTGAATGCTGTCGAGCGACAGAGCATTGTCGAAAGACTGCGTGAGACTGCGGCATAAAATTCAAGGCTGCGCTCCATCCGCGACATAGTATTGCGCCTGCGCATTCCACAGCTCGCTGTACTTGCCGCCCTCCTGTGCCAGCAGTGTCTCATGATCGCCCTGCTGTACCATCCTCCCCTCATGAAATACAATGATCTCATCACAGAACCGGCAGGAAGACAGGCGGTGGCTGATATAGACCGCCGTCCTGTCCTCAACGATCTCATTCAGACGCGTGTAGATCTCATACTCCGCCATCGGATCGAGCGCGGCAGTCGGCTCGTCGAGGATCAAGAACGCCGAATCACGGTACATCGCACGCGCGATCGCAAGCTTCTGCTCCTCACCGCCGGAAATCTCCACGCCGTCCTCCGACAGGTTCTTGTACAATATCGTGTCCAGCCCCGCCTGCATCGTCTCCACACGCTCCCAGAAACCGGCTTTGCGGCAGCAGCTCTCTGCTTTTTGCCTGTCGTATGTCTCACTGGCAGCGATATTCTGCCCCACAGAATAGGCAAGCATCTGAAAATCCTGAAATACCACGGAAAACACCTCCATATATTCCCGGTAATCGTACTTGCGGATATCGATCCCGTTGAGCAGGATCTCCCCCTCCGTCGGATCGTACAGACGGCACAGCAGTTTGATGAAGGTCGTCTTGCCGGAACCGTTCTGTCCGACCAGCGCAAGGCGCTCGCCGACCCTGAATTTCAGGGATATATTTCTCAGCGCATACACATCTGTGTTCGGATAGCGGAAACTCACATCGCGAAACTCCACCTCGTAATTCTTGTCAGAGCGCTTCTCCACCGTGAGCGAACCCTGATACATCCTGTTCGGAATATCGAGAAACAGAAATTCCCGTTTCAGATAATAGGCGTTGATGCCGGCATCTCCCACAAGCTCCAGGAGCTTCGCCATCCCGCCTGACATCGCAGTGACCGCTCCGATATACTGTGTGACAGAACCGATGCCAAAGGCGCCTCCCCACGCTTTGAGACAGACAAACAGATAGATGCATCCGCCAAAGAGCCTCGATAATGCCGCCGACGCCGCGCTGGCGATCCCCATCCTTCCCCTTGAAAACCGGGCGATCTTCGAGTGTGACCCGAAATTACTCTGGATCGTACTCAACTGGTCAAAAAAGCGCTCCTGACCGTATAACCGCACATCGAGTGCGCGCTTATCCTCACTCATCAGAGCCGCAAAGAAATTGAAAAAACGGTTGCCGAGCTTTAATTCCTCCTCGCATTGGATCACACACTTCTTGCCGACCGTCTCCAGCCACGGTGAGACCAATGTCACACCACACAGGAGCAATACCAGCAGTCCGATAAACCCAGGGTGGTTGAGCACGACAAGCCGCCCAGCATCTGCTCGGACCGGAAGACGGAACAGGGATACAGACAGGGCGATCCCGCCCAGCAGCCGGAACAACGCTTCCAGAAACTGCTGAAACTGCGTGTACACCCTCCGCACACCATAATTCCGCCACTTTGCTGTCTGCTGCACCTCGCGCAGCAATGCCTGTGTCTCAGAAGATTCCGCATCGCAAAAATCCATGGAGAGCAGTTTCTCAAACTGTCTCCTGCGGCCATAAAGATAGATACAGGTCCCATCGGACAGCGTGCTCTTCCAGCGAAAGACCACTGCCCTGAGCAGCAGCACGACAGCCTCCGCCGCAAGCAGTGTCACGATCTTCTGTATCAGCAGTTCCTTCTGCCGCGCCCCCGCCAGCTCATTTAAAAGCTGTGCCGAAAAGTACAGTGTTATATACGGAAATACAGCGTTGAGCAGGCAGTACAGTGCAGTCGCGGCAAACAGCGCCGGATACTCCCTGTACCACAGCACAAACGCGCGCCTGCTCAACTGAAACTTCTCCTTCCACGAGATTTTTTCAATCGTTTCTTCGCTCATCATAATACGATCCTCCTGACTTAAGGTCCTTGACGACATCTTTCGGCGGTCTAGAACTGTTCCGTTTTCTGGTAATATCTGCTCTGCAGCTCAAAGAGCTCCGCGTAGCGCTTCCCGTTTGCGAGCAGCTCCTCGTGCGTGCCCTCCTCCGCGATCCGTCCATCCTCGATCAGCAGGATCCTGTCGCAGAAGCGGGTTGAGGCAAGTCGGTGTGAGATAAAGACCGCACTCTTTCCTCTTGTAAGCGCATTGTACTTCTGATAGATATCGCTCTCCGCGATCGGATCGAGCGCGGCAGTCGGCTCATCCAGCACCACGATCGGACTGTCTTTATACAGCAGTCTCGCGATCATCAGCCGCTGCAGCTCTCCCCCGGAAAGCTCCACAGCCTCCGTGTAGACAAATCTGTCAAGCAGCGTATCATACTTCCGGGGAAGGGACTCGATCTTCTTTTTCAGGCCCGCCTTTTCCACGCAGTCCGCGACCCTCTCCATGTCGATCTTTTGTGTATCCTGAGCGATATTGACTGCGATCGTCGACGCGATCACAGAGAAATCCTGAAATACGCCGGAGATCAGGCGATAGTAATCCCTGCGGTCATACACCTTGATATTGACGCCGTTCAGCAGCACCTCGCCCTCGTCCGGGTCGTAAAATCCGCAGATCAGCTTGACCAGTGTCGTCTTTCCCGCTCCGTTTAAGCCCACCACCGCAAGCTTCTCGCCCGGGCGGATCCTGAGGTTGAGATGGGAGAACACCTCCTTTGCCGGCTCCGCCTCAGATCCGCTGTACCGAAAGCTCACATCCCGCAGCTCGATCGTGTACGATGCTCCAGGCTCCCATTTGAGCGGCATCCCCTCCTCCATGCGGAATATTTCCCTGTAATCCAGAAATTCCCGGACAGATTCCAGTTCCAGACCCTGTCTGTGGAGCGTGGCTATATTTTCCATGATCCCGCCGATCCATGTGGTAAACCCGCCGACCGCCGCAAAATATAACAGGAACGCCGCGGCTCCGATCCTCCCGTCCAGCACCATGTACAGCAGATAAAAATATGCGATCCCATTGCGCAGTATCCCCAGTATGAGATCCGTCAGATCCGCCGCAAGATACCGCCGCTCCCTTCTCCTGGAAAAATCCAGGTACAGCCGCATGTATTTTTCATGCAGTCCGCAAAGCCATTCCCCCATCCCAAAGATGCGGATATCCTTCGCCAGATAACGGTCCTGCGCCTCATCCTGAACGTACAGGACATGTTTGCAGATCTCCTCCTCTTCCTCCCTGTGGCGGTAATTCCACTCGTTGGCGCGGTAGTTGACCAGATACCCCAGCACCGCCGTGACCACTGTCACAAGGATCACAACAGGATCCACGCTTTTGAGCAGATACAGATAGATCGCAAAACCCAGTATATTCTGCACAAGCCCCGTGAAGGTGGTCCAGATCGCTTCCGACGCCTTATCGTTGTCATTGAGCGCATCATTTGCCTTGACCAGTAGGTTGATAAACGCCTGCTTCTCCCGCAGCGGGTAAGAACTCGTGCTCATCTTGTACCGGACCCGGGTCACGATATGGTCGCGCAGCTCGATCCGCCCATATCGCATATTCTGCCAGACATACGCCTGAACAGCGCTGGCTGCCGTGATGCCGGCCGTAAAAAACAGGATCGTGGACAGCAGACCGGACAGCGTGCCGTGCATTTCCAGATTTTTTAAGATCGACGGCGCCACATACAGCTCGATCACGGATACCGCCACAGCGATCAATCCGTCCAGCACGGCAAGCCAGATGACACTCGGCACATTCTTCCTTGCTTCCTGCAGCATAAAAAGCGAATTTTTCAGTACACCGTATTTTTTTCCACTTTTTTCTTCACCCATTTCTCTGAACATTGTTACCTCCCCCGCTTTTTTTATTTTTCACCAGCCTGTCCGTAACGTATCCACATCATAACACAAAAAATCCCCGGCTGCGCGATCCGGGGACGAAATGCACAGCCAGGGGGACGAAAAATATACAGTTTTCTACTACTGCGGCAGCAGGATCTCCGTGGTGAAGGCGCCGTCCTCGCTGTTCCTGCGGATATAGCCCTGATAGCGCTCGATGATCGTGTCGATCCGCACCAGACCGTACCCGTGTCCATGCCCCTTCGAGGACGGAAAGCGCCCGTTCTCCTTGTGCTGCTTCTTCACGGCAGTCCGGTTGGTGAAGGACATGTATAACTGCGTGTTTTTCATATCCATATAGACGCGGATCATCCGCTCCTCCTTCGGCAGCGCCATGCTCGCCTCGATCGCGTTGTCAAAGAGGTTTCCGATGATGATGCACAGGTCGATCTCCGCCGTCGTGAGCGCCACCGCCACATGCGCGTCCGCCGTCACCGCGATCTCCTTTGATTTCGCCAGTGAGATCTTGCTGTTCAGTATGATGTCCGTCATCTTATTTCCTGTCTTTAACGCCATATCCACCGTGTTCAGATCAGTGTCAAGCGCGTCCAGATAGCGCCTGATATCGTCGAGCGCCCCCATGTCGGCGTAGCTTTTGAGCACCTGTATATGATTGCGGTAATCATGCCGCCACCCGCGCATCCGGCGGTACATATTCTCCACCTCGGCATAGTGTGTCGTCAGCAGCTCACTCTGATACGCCGCGATGCGTTTGTCGATCATTTTGTCGATCAGGAACATTTTTGTCTCTCCTATCATTTGATGAGATTCTAAAAATATCGTATCAATGCGCGGTTGATATCCTCATACAACCCTCGCGAGAGCGGGATCTGCGCCCCGTCTTTCAGGACAGCCTGCGTCCTTGTGATCTTTTTCACAAACCGCAGGTTCACGATATAGGAGCGCCCCGTGCGGAAAAAGCTTTCGTCCAGCTCCCGCTCCAGCTCACCGAGCGTCCTCCTGACAGTGTAGTCCTCGTCACTGTGAACCGTCACATAATTTCGCCGTACCTCCAGATAGCGGATCTCGCTGACCGGAATGCACACGATCCCCTCCGGCGTCTGCAGGCACAGTTCCCGCTCCCTGTCCTGCACGCGCTGTGCCGCGCGGTCGAGCACGCCGGAGAGCCGCTCCTGCGTCACTGGTTTTAACAGATAGTGCAGCGCCTCCACATCGTATCCTTTTTCGATATAATCCATGTATCCCGTGACAAACACGATCTGCACCGCGCGGCCATGCTCCTGTTCCCGGATCCGGAGCGCCAGATCGATGCCGTTCATGCGGTCCGGCATATCTTCCCGCTTCATTCCACTCCCATGGTCTGACGCAGCAGTTTCCTTTATTCCATCGTCATCATGCAGCGCATCAGATCCCGCAGCCCCCATCTCAATATCCAGGAACAACATGTCAAACGTCCTGTCCTCCTCATACCGGAACAAAAAAGCCTCCGCAGAAGGAAACAGCTCCACCTGTACCATGACTGCGCGCGCCTGCGCCCACTTTTGGATAAGACCCTCCACATAACAGGCATCTGCCTGCTCGTCATCACAGACCGCTATCCTGTACATTGCACCAGCCTCCTCATGCACCCCCGCCTCTGTCAATTCATCTTCTTTTTCTACAGTTCCTAAACATACCTATTATTATATCCGACAATAACCGGGGACGCAAGACTGAAGGACATCATAATCATAATCATTATCAGTCTTTCTTTTCAATCAATTTGAACAGTATCCACCTTCTCCCCGTCGCAGTACACCGTCACCGCCCCATTGTCGGGCAGCGCCAGAAACACATCTCCGGAGTCTTTCTTCTGAAAACGCTGGATCTCGACCTGCCATCCGTCCTCATCATATCTGACCCGATAGCCATAGCTCCACGCAAATCCTCTGTAACATAGATACTGCCGCCCATCGGAATGGTACACATACCATGTCCTGACCGCGCCGTCGTCCATCATCTGACGGATCACTTCATCGGGAAGCTCTTCCTGTGTCAGTCTGTACACGTCATTGTCCGGATCAAAATCCTCTCCTTCTTTGAGCACAGAACTGTCTTTCTCCACATCCGGTCCCTCCTCCTCAAGATCCCTGCCCGAAAGCTCCTCCGTGCCAAATAACTCCGTCACTTCCTCCTCCGCCATGTACGCCACGCTGATGATCTTATTTCTGACGCTGCGGGTCACTTTCACGTCCACCGTGCCAGCCGGATTTAATTGAAGCGTCCTGATCACCTGCTCCCCGTCATACTGGTCGAAAAATACCCGGACGAGCTGGTCTTGATAATAAAAATTTCCTCCTTCCCTGGTAATGCCCCACTCCTGATACTGTTCCTGATCCTCCTGCTCCGCCTTCTGCTTCCATGTCTGCCCCCATGCGGCAAGCTCATCGGAATCCATCAAAACCGTCCGGAAATTGATATCCATATCGCCCTGCTCTGCCCTGTCCTGCCAGCTTTTGAGCTGCTCTGCATCCATCTCTCCCGTCAAAACCGAGAAAAAATCGATCGCGCCGTCCGCATATGCCCGCTCGGCGTATGTCCCGATCAGCGGACTGCCGCTGTCCAGACTGCCTGTCACGATCGCGAAATAACTGATCTCATTCTCCACATAAGCCCTCTCTGCATACTCCCCGACCAGCGGGCTGCTGCTGTCCAGACGGTTGACTACCGCGGAAAAGAAACCGTACTCATCATCTGCATACACCTGATCAAGCCATTTTCTCTGTGCAGATATGTCCATCGCTGCAAACACTGCTCCAAACTGTATCACCATACCCGACTCATAATACCGCCGCGCAAGCTCATCCAGGGATCCGCCGCCCTGGCCTTCCGTGTCGATATCATTCGAATCCGGTGAAGGCTCACCTGATGTCTCTGCCGACACAACCTGCAAAATATTGGCTGTCCTGACAGGTTCCACATAAGCCCCCATGACCGTCGCCCCCATCATCATCGCGACAGCAGACACGATCGATACTGTTGTGACCAGTTTAGAACCTTTTCGAAAATTCATGATCGCTCCCAACCTTTCTTTCAACAGTCCTACACTATCATTGAGCGTAACAGAAACCGGAAGATCCCTGCCGCCCC
>VSNO01000141.1 GCA_009774375.1 Lachnospiraceae bacterium | reverse complement strand
CAGGAACAGCAGGATGAGTCCGGAACCTACTGGGGTTCACGGGCTTCTTAAGCAGCGCAAACTTTTTACTCACAAGAGCTATTATTGTACAGTTTTTTACCCCGGACTGGATTACCGTGTCTGCCATTGCGGCCTTATCAGCTATGTTCCCCGGCACCATCCGGTAAAAGACCGGTGCATGGCTTCCCGAGTCGAAAAGATACAGCAGCCGTACCTGCCTGTTCTGGATATGTTCCGGATTGTACCCTTTGCGTGGGAAGGAATCTGAAACTCCCGTAAAGATTGAGGTTCCGTCTATCAGCACTGTTGACCGGTCTGAAACAAACATCTTCATAAAGCGTTCCATTTTCGGCTCACGGTCTGTGCCCAGCATGGATACCAGGCTGCGGACAGTTTTATCGCAGGTTCCAATATCAGGATAAAGGTCTGCAAGGTACGAGTCCTCAAAGCAGCGCTTCATCAGCCTAGGTGTGCAGCCATATACCAGCCTCAGCAGGGCAACTGTTTTGATCTCCCTATGGATATCCGGGAATGCTTCCCTGAGTTTATTCGAAATATCTTTTCCAAGCTGTTCAAACATTTCAAATACACCATAAGTGCGGACAATAGGGCTTATCGTTTCATACATTCTTAAACAGCGGGCATTTGGAATAAACCCGTCTTTTTCTGTGATTTTCCCAATACATTTCCCCGTGACTTTTTTGGGACGGTTCTTCTTTGCATCCCACTTCGAAGAGATCTCATAAACATAAAAATGATTCTTAATGCACCTTATTTCGGTAGCTCCATACTGGTCTGTATCAGGTTTATGGATTCTGATATTGTCTGGAATAGCCATTTCATTTGCCTCCCATCATATATACGTAACTTACGTATATATGATACCATATAACGGCAGTTTTGTCACGCTAAATTTCATTAGTTGCAATGAAAAATAGTATGGAATCAAAAGATTTTATATGTTCATGGTTAAAAAAAATCAATTTACTTTGCTTTTTGTGCCTTATTTTGAATTTAGAGGCACTAACTATATACGTAATTTGTTCCGCTTTTGTGTTGTAAATAAGCATCCGATTCATAGTAGAGTGGCTCTTGGCGGATGTTTTAATCCTTGGAAGAGGTTGCAAAAAGAGGGGGAAGACTTCCGCCTTTACAGGATTTCGAGGATTTAATGTGATCCCGACGGGAAATTTAAGTAAAATGCACCAATCAGCGCAGAAAAATAATCGAGCAGTGGAAGAAGATTCTTCCACTGCTCGATTATGTATTATTCCATAGTAGGCAGCTGAAACTTGCTGATGAGGGAATCCAGTGTCATAGCCTGCGCGGAGAGTTCTTCACTCGTTGCGGAGGCCTGTTCTGCGGTTGCTGAGTTGGACTGTACGACCTCGGAGATCTGGTTGACGCCCTGTTCGGTCTGTTTCATGGCCTCGGCCTGTTCGTTTGCCGTCTCGCTGATGTTCTTGGAGGCATTGGCAATGAGTTCGATTCCTTCCACAACGCGGTCAATGGATGCGTTGACGATATCGGCAGTCTTGCTTCCGTCAGAAATCGCATTCAGGGATGTTTCGATCAATGTCCTGGTCTCCGCTGCGGAATGTGCGCTCTGCTCCGCGAGCTGGCGGATCTGGTCTGCGACAACCGCAAAACCTCTTCCTGCTTCACCGGCTCTGGCAGCCTCGATGGAAGCATTCAGGGAGAGCAGGTTTGTCTGTGATGCGATGTCCTCGATCTCGGAAATGATATTTCCAACCTGCTGTGACGCGTCATTGATGCGTGTCATCGCCTCCATCATCGCCTTCATTTCCTTGTGGCTGCGCTCTGCCTCGTCAGCATATGTGCGTGCCTGGGTGTAGGATTCGCCAGCCTGGTTTGCAGTGGCGCGGATATCGTCAGATATCGTGGTGATGGTTGCCTGCATTTCCTCGACAGCGCCGGCCTGGTCTGTAGCGCCCTCCGCGAGGTTCTGGGAGGCATCGGCCAGATTGCTCGCGCCTGCAGCGACCTGGTTGGAGGCCTCGCTGACTGCTGTCAGGGTTTCGGACATCTGTTTTTTCAATAGTTTCATCGCGGTCAGGATCGCTTCAAATTCACCCACATACCGGGCGCGGTCTTTGCTGATCACTGCGAAGTTTGCGTTTGCCATCTGGTCCAGGATCTCTGCCACATCGTGGATGATAAACTGGAGGGATGCCGCCATGTTGGTCGTTACGTCTACCATTTCAGCGAGCTCGTCCTTCGTATCGACAGTCGGGAACGGGGAGGAGAGATCGCCGTTTGCGAAGATGTCCAGACGCTGCATGACCTGGGCAAGGGGTTTCGCGATGCTGTCTGCAATGCCTCTGCCAAGAGAGATTGCGAAGAGGATCGAGAGCGTAATGATGATAACGATGGCTACCGTGAGGATGATGACAACGGTGGAGAGGACATTAGACATGCTTTGTCCACGGTCCACTTTGACTTCCATGATCTGTGTCAGATCATCGTAGATCTCATTGTATTTTGGGATCAGCTCGTTCACGGCTCTTTCCTGTGCGAGTTTGGATTGTGCGATATCGATGCCGGATCCCTGGAGAACGATTTCCTCCTCAAGCTTCCAGTAGTCTACAAGCTTGGTCTCTATGTCTTTGTACAGCTTTTTGTTCTCGTCAGTGATCATGTAGGATTCAAGATTTTCAAAGTCTCTCGTGAAATTTTCCTTGTAGGTCTGACGGTCATTGAGCAGTTTGGTGATGGTATCGGGGTCATCATAGCCGATGATACCGCGCATCGCTGACCGGGTGTCGGCAAATTGTGCCATCGCCTTTCCTACGTCGCCCTGTGCAAAGCCATAATTGACGATAGCCGACGCATAGAGAAGTGACATGACGATCATGGTGATCAGTATGACGGCAGAAACGGCGGCCATCATGCATGCGATCGTGATGAATGCGCGGATCAGACGGTCTCTGATTTTGAGGTTGTTCAGTTTTTTTAACATAGCTCTTCTTCTCCTTATTCTGGTATAGTGGAACCTGCTTTTTTATGCCGCGCATAGCAGGCGGCGCACCAATGCGCTGACATGTCCGGGACAGATCAAATTATATTAAAATTATATAACATAACAGGATGATTTGTCCAATATTTTTATGAAAAATCACAAAATAGTTGTTGCGGTCTATAGACATTGTGTACAGAGATGTAATATGGCATGATAAGGGGAATGGAGCCAAAACCGGGTACAGCGGAGGGGACGGATTTTGAGCATCCGTCTGAGGCGTGGCTGAACCGGAAAATTCAGTCGGAAAACTCCAGTGTCACAGCCTGCGCGAAATCGATTCCCTCGAATTTGGATGGGTCAAAATAATCCTGGGGCGTACAGCCTGGCATCCTGGTTCCGCTGCCGCAGAGCATCACGGCGACAGGGATCTCTGCATTGAGTTCGATATTCTCAAAGGATTCTAAAAAGCCCATAGTGCTTCCGACAGATTCTGAACCGAAGGTGATCGGTTCAGTTTCAAATGAAAAGTGTCCGCTGCAGTCAAGGTGAAACTCCATACTGTGATCCCGGTGCTGGCGCATGGTAAAGGTGCCGGACAGCTGGTCGGGTGATTTGCCCGATGTTCCGATCGAAACAGCGCCGCCCCCGATTTTTTCCCAGCTGCTGCCATTGTTCGACTGGTATACACTGACCTGGAGTGTGGCGGCTTCAGCGGGCGCGCGGAATGAGATGATCTGCGCGTTATCGGTTATGCCAAACGATGCGAGCAGATTTTGATCTTTTTCTGACAGTTCATAGGGAGCGATCCCTTCTTTATCCAGGATATTCGATGAAACCTCTGTGTCTGAACAGGCTGTCAGGGTCAGTATGGAACTGAGCAGCAGTATGAATGGCAGTTTTCTTTTCAATACGCATTCCTCCTTGTGTGCCGGCCTGTGCGCGGCAGGGTGCAGATTAAAACAGTCTGGTGATATTTACAGTATACCATAACCTGCTTTATATGGAAAGTAGAATTTGCGAGGCGGCAAAGGGTGATACATGGATGTGAAATCGTTCACACAAAAATACGCAAGATTTTTCATGGAAAATTATATAAAATGACTATTTACAAACAAAATATTGTGTTGTAATATAATGGCGTACATGAAACCGATAACACATAGGAGCCGTTTGGGTATCAGGAATGTGGCAGACGTGGACATACCTGCAAAAAACGGTTTGCTGTGATTGCTCAGAGAACCATACAAATTTGGAGAAAGGAATGATATTATGCAGCAGGTACATATTAAGTTTAGCAACGTAGAACAGGTGAGACAGTTTGTGAATTCAATCGACAAAGTTGATGCGAGTTTTGATCTGGGTTCTGGACGCAGGATTGTTGATGCAAAGTCCATACTTGGCGTGATGGCGCTGGATCTGTCAGGGCCGCTCCAGTTGAGGTATCACTCGGACGACAAGGCGATCGAGGACATCATAGCGCCGTTTGTGTATTCGGAGGCATAAAAGCGCCTGGTAGGAGCGTTTTTATGAGATGATGTGATATAAAGGGGCGTTTCGGATGAACATAGCAGATATAGCGAAGATGGCCGGCGTATCTCGTGCGGCTGTCTCGCGGTATTTCAATAACGGATATATATCGGAGGAAAAACAGGAGGCGATCCGCAAGGTTGTGGAGGCGACAGGCTATCGTCCCTCCATTCAGGCACAGACGCTGCGGACTAAGAAGACGAAGATGATCGGTGTGATCGTGCCCAAGATCACGTCGTCCTCCATAGGGAGGATCGTGGAGGGGATGCTGTCCGAGTTTAACAGGAGCGAGTACCGGATGGTGCTCGCGGTCACACAGAATGATCCCGGCAAGGAAGTGGAATATCTCACGGCCTTTAATGACAAGCAGGTGGATGGCGTGATCCTGTCCGCGACGGTGCTCACTGCGGCACACAGGCGCGCGCTCAAGAGACTGTCGGTGCCGGTGGTGATCGTGGGTCAGCACGTGTCCGGGTACTGCTGCGTGTACTACGATGATTATCACGCCTGCTATGACATCACGAAGCTGCTGCTGGAGAAGGGCAGGACAAAGCTGGGCTACATGAGTGCGATGTGGCAGGACAAGGCGGCAGGGGAGGAACGGTACAGGGGGTTTAGTGACGCGGTGCACGACCTGGGACACGAAGTGTTTGCGGACAACATCGTGACCGCGGATTTCACAGTGGCATCCGGTTATGAGAAGGCAGGAGAGCTCCTGTGCAAGTGTAGCGGCCTGGACGGTCTGGTCTGCGCCACGGACGCGATGGCGCTCGGCGCCATGCAGTATTTCCGGGAGCATGACATAGCAGTGCCGGAGGAGATCCTGGTGGCGGGGCACGGAGGCTCCGATATCACACGGATCGCGGTCCCCGCCCTGATCACGGCGCGCTACTTTTACGAGAAGTGCGGTGAGCTGGCAGTTCGCAGGCTGATGGAGCTGCTGCGGCACGAGGAGTGCGTCGTCAAGGAAGTGAAACTCGGATATGAGATCGTGGATCTGAAACAGTGAGGATCATCATGCTTATTATCTGTCAGAAAAGGCGGGTAATAAGCATTTTTTGCGCAAAGGTATTCCATAACCCACAAATGACAAATATAACCGATAGCATTCTTGTGCTTTATCCCTTATGATAAGATGAGAAAGGTATGTCATGGGGTCTGCAATGGTGCAGGAACCGGAAGGCGTTAGCCTGGCAGAACAGGGAGAATGCATATGTATAAGTTATTGATCGTCGAGGACGAAAGCGCGATCGCGCAGGGGATCGCCAAGAGCAATCCATGGGAAGAATGGTGATTTCAGGTGGCTGGGATCTGCGACAACGGGGAGGAGGCCGTGGCGTTTATCGAGAGGGACAGGCCGGATCTGGTGCTCTCCGACATCAGGATGCCGAAGATGGACGACATTGCCCTGATGCAGTACCTGAACGCGCAGTATCCTGAGATAAAGATCGTCATTCTCAGCGGGTACAATGATTTTGAGTACCTGCAGATGGCGATCCGAAACCATGTGGCGGAGTATCTGCTCAAGCCCACGCTGCTGGAGGAGTTCGAGGAACTGTTCCGGAAGATGAAAAACGTGCTGGACGAGGAAGCGCAGCAGCGAGAAGAGCGGGAGCTCCAGATCAGGAGCAGGGAGTCCAACGCGCTCTTAAAGGGATATGGGTACAGTGAGGAATTTGTGGAAGCCGTCTTCTATCACAGGGATACCGATGCCTACCGTGTCGTGCTGTTCTGCGCACAGGAGAATGCAGGAGATGCGAATATCGTACTGCACAATGGGGAATGGCATTATCAGAGAAAACAATCTGTCGTGCAGGTTCTGAACAGGCATGTGCGGGACCGCGGAAGGAGCGGTTTTTTTCTGTGCAATTACGAGGACTATATCACGGGTATCCTGTGCGTGGACGAGCGGACTGACGAACAGGAGATCGAGAATGGCATCCTGGAGATGATGGAGGCGGCGGAGCGCGGGACCGGGCTTGTGCTGCACTGCGCAGTCAGCGCGGCATGCGAGGATCACAGAATGCTTCCGCAGTGCTATGAGCAGACCAAATACTGTATCGGCCGGAAGCTTCTTCTGGATATGGACAAAAAGATTGTCTGGTATAGACAGACTAAGGATGAACGGTCTGACGCGGACTTTGATTATTTTGGGATCGGATTTGACGAGAAAGGTATCCTGAAATATATCCTGAACCAGGACAGGGAGCAGCTTGAGAGGGAGCTCTCGAATGTATTTGAGGCGTTCCGCGGGGCGGCGGAGAAGGGCGCGGATCCAGATCTTCATTATATTAACCGGATCTGTATGGAAGTGCTGTTTTCGGTCTCGCGGGAGATCTACCGGTGCAATGTCCACCCGGAGAAGCTGATGAGCGAGCATGATTACCACTATATGGACGTGTTTGACAAGCCCGCGCTGGAGGGAAAGCTGGAGTTCCTCATGAATGTATTTGGCCTGTTCATGCAGGAGTGCGGCGCGCAGAAGGAGACAGTCTCCAAGACCGGGGAGCTCGCAAGGATGGTGAAGCGCATCGTGGACGAGGAGTACATGTCCAATCTGATCTCGCTGGAATATGTGGCGGAGAAGGTACATAAAAATCCATCCTATATCTCCAAGGTGTTCAAGAACGAGTTTGACTGCAATTTCAGCGCCTACGTGACGGACCGGCGGCTTGAGAAGAGCAAGGAGCTGCTGGCGGATCCGCTGGTGAAGGTGTATGAGATCGCGGAGACGCTTGGCTGGGCGGATGTCTCCAACTTTATCAAAGTGTTTAAAAAGAAGTTCGGCATTAGTCCGGACGAGTACCGGAAAGTGGCGTCCGGTACGCCGGACGGCAGGCGGTAGTCGAATGGGGGCGGCAGGCCAAAGGAGACGGACTGCCAGAACCGATCAGGCAAAAAGGAGCGTGCGGAGGATGGGACAGAGGCGTTGGAATATCAAGAAAAGGATCATGGCGGGGTTTGTGCTCGTGCTCGTGGCAGTTTCGGCGGTGGTAGCCCTGCTGTTTCGGCAGACGGAGAATAAACTGCGCACAGAGTACAGGAGGCTGGTGCAGAGAAGTGTGGAGAGCGCTGCGCACAGGCTGGATACGTTTATCCGGGAGATCTATAACATCTCGGACAACTATGCGTTCAACAACCAGCTGGACAGCTATCTGGAAAAGGAGTATACAGAGGAACAGGTGTATCAGCGAAGGGCGGATGTCATGCGGATGTACCGCAATATTTTTGAGACTTCGGACATTCTGCAGAAGCGGGAGAAGATCAGCGGCATTCTCACGGCGAAGGGGGTGCTGTTTAACTTTGCGGATGTGAACTGCGACGGGCAGGAGGTGGCGGATCGGCTGACAGCGCTCGGGGTGAACGATCCCGATCATTTGATGCGGTTTTACTGGTATCCGCTGCAGGACAACTTCATGGTGTCCGATGCATCCGGGGATCCGCGCAGGGACAAGGCGGTTTTCGGCTCGCGCAGGGTGTATTCTGTCTGGAAATCCGCCTATGTCTGCGCCCATATTTTCTGCGTTCAGGAGGAAGACCTGTATGAGGTCTACCGCGAGAACGTTGTGGAGACAAAGGGGGAGATCTATGTGCTGGACGAGCATGGAAACCTGCTCTCTTCCAGCAATGACGAGTGTATAGCGCGCGGCAGGATAGACGACATATTCAGGGAGAGGATTCTCAACCGGACAGAGGATGATTTTACATGGAAGTCCGGCTATGGAAAGTTTGAGGTCTGTGTCCGCGAGTCGGAGCTGAGCAGATGGCTGACAGTGGCGGTGATCCCGCAGAAGAATATCACGGGCGAGGTGAACGCGCTGTACCTGCGTATCTATGTGGTGCTCATCCTGTGCCTGCTCGGCTGCGTCGTCGTGCTGCTGCGCATGTACCAGGGCTTTTTTACCCCGGTGAACGAGCTGAACCAGGCGATGCGCGAAGTGCAGATGGGCAACCTCAATGCCTACGTGAAGGAGACGGGGCGCAACGAGATCGCGGATATGATGCGCTACTACAACAACATGCTCCGCAGCATTCATGTGCACGTCGTGGAGAAGCTCGAATCGGAGCGCAGGAAGAAGGAGCTCGAGCTCGAGGTGCTGGTGTCGCAGATCAATCCCCATTTCCTGTACAATACGCTGGAGAATATCGTCTGGAAGTCGAACGAGGCGGGGCATCCCGATATTGGCCGGCTCGCGGCGATGCTTGGCAGGATGTACAGGCTCTCGACGAGCGGCGGTCAGATCATTGTCCCGGTGAAGCATGAGATCGAACATCTGACTGCCTACACACAGATACAGAAAAACCGGTACGGGGATGCGTTTGAATTTGACCTGCGGGTTGATCACGAGGAGATCCGGGGACTGATGACGCTGAAGATCATACTGCAGCCCATCATCGAGAATTCTTTCCTGCACGGGATGGAGGGGCTGGACCGGAAACTCAGGATCAGGCTGAAGGTCAGAAGGACTGGAGACAGGCTGCAGCTGAAACTGATCGACAACGGTGCCGGCATCACGAAAGAGCGCCTTGAGGAGGTGCGCAGGAGAATACGCGGCGGGGCGTTGCCGCAGGAGAGACAGACCGACATGCAGCGCAGCAGCGGGATCGGCCTGAACAACGTCGCGGCGCGCATCCAGCTCTATTTCGGGATCGAGGAGCCTGTCAGAATATCCAGTATTGACGGGGTTGGGACGATCATTGTTGTGCAGGTTCCCATACTCACGAAAGAGGATCTGGATGAAAGAGGCGAATATCAACTGCAAAATGACAAGAAAAACCAATAAACACAAAATTTAACTTGTTTAAATTGTGCAAAAAACCCTTTACAATAGACTTATCAAATGAATGACACAAAAAAAGACAAAAATGTGAAGGGAGAAATCATTATGAGAATGAAAGATCTGATGAAAAAGGGAATTGTGACGGCGCTGATCGTCAGCATGGCGGCTTCCGTGTTCACGGGATGCGGGAACAGCGACAGCGGAAATGGAAGCGCTGCAGACCAGCAGACTGCAAACCAGGACAGCGCTGCACAGCAGACGGAGACCAAGAATGACGCCGCGGACCAGGGCGGCAGCGACGAGGAGACACAGAAGATGGTGGCGCTCATCAAGGAGAAGACGGGGATCAATGTAGAGTTCTCCATCACGCCGACTTCGGCGGCAGGCGAGATCGACAAGGTGCTTGTCAGCCTGATGGCGGGCGATGACATCGATATCCTCGGAAGAACACCGATCCAGCTCGAGGAGTTCTACAATGCGGGCGTGCTCGCACCCCTCGATGAGCTTGCGGCGAATGTCGGGTATGACATGGAGAAGGTGTACAGCGGCGCGGCAGTGAAGTTTGACGGACAGACGTATGCACTTCCCGCGGAGCGCGATATCTGGCTGACCTACTATAACAAGAAGGTGTTTGACGACGCGGGAATCCCCTATCCGGAGGCAGAGGGATGGACATGGGAGAAATACGTCGAGACAGCACAGCAGCTCAATGATGCAGGCAAGGGTGTGTGGGGCTCCTTCATCGGAAATGATGCGGTGCACAGCTACATGTACGCGACACAGTCCGGCGTAAATCCCTACAAGGCGGACGGTACTTCCAACTTTGACGATCCTGCATTTGCCGAGAGCATGGAGTGGTTCTTCTCGCTGGGCAATGACCTGAAGATCCAGCCGAGCAGCGTGGAGGTCGCTTCCGGTACATATCCGTACAACTCGTTCATGATCGGTGACAATATCGGACTCTATGTCTGCGGCGGATGGGTGGCGAGCACGCTGACAACACTTGAAAAGTACCCGAGAGACTGGCAGGCAGGAATCCTTCCGATGCCGTATCCGGAGGGAAGCGAGCCCTCTTCACTGGTGATCGACAGCTGCTATGCGGTGCCGGCGATCAGCTCCAACAAGGAGGCGGCTTTTGAGGCGATCAAGTGTATCGCGGAGTACAAGTATACACTCGGCTACGGGCGTATTCCTGCAAAGACGCTGACAGAGGAAGAGGCGCGTTCTTACATCGAAGAGACACTTGTTCCGATGTTTGAGCATGACGGCATCACGACAGAGGATTTTATGGCAGGCTGGTTTGATTCAAGCGGGAACTACATCAGCGAGAAGATCGTCGGAACAGCGGATACGGTCATCAACCAGATCGTCACAGAGGAGAGCCTGATGTACGGCCAGGGCGCAAAGAGCCTTGAGGACACCATGTCTTCCATCAAGTCCAGGGCGGATGAGGCGATCAAGGAAGCACAGGCGGAGTAAGTGATTCTCATAGTGAAAATATAAAGTCTGTAGACGGCTTGAAAGAGCATGAAAGGAGTGCTGTATGCCTGCAGCGCTCCTTTTTGCACCTTTTTTGCACCTTTTGAGGTCTCTATGGACTGGAAATGGAGGCAGTATGAAGCAGAACAAGGTAAAAATAAAGACTTCCAATGCACAGAAAAAAGAAAACAGGGCAGGGTATTTCTTCATCGCGCCCTATCTGATATTCTTTACGGTTTTTACAGGGATCTCCTTTCTGATGGCGATCGGAATGTCCTTTTTGAACATTAAGTATATCACCAAACTGGATAATCTGAAATTTGTCGGATTAAAGAATTTTGTCAAGATCTTCACAAACAAGGAGATCCTGGACTCCCTGTGGAGGACCTTTGGCTATGCGCTGGTGTATGTGCCGTTGATCATGATCCTCGGCTTTGCGTTTGCCGTGATCCTCAACAAGGGCGTCTATGCGAAGAACGCGCTGCGTGCGACGGTGTTTATGCCCTATGTGTCCAATATCGTGGCGGTCGCGGTCATCTTCAAGGTGCTGCTCGGCAGCAACAGCCCCATCATACAGCAGCTGCAGTCGTGGGGATTTGAACCGCCGCTGCTTTTGCAGGATCTAAAGCTGGCGCTTCCGACGACGGCGGCGATCGCAGTCTGGAAGGGACTCGGACTGAACATGGTGGTCTATCTGGGCGCGCTGCAGGGTGTTCCCACGGAGCTTCTGGAGGCGGCACAGATCGACGGCGCCACGAAGTGGGAGCGCATCCGTCATGTGGTGTTCCCGATGGTTTCCCCGACGACATTCTTCTTGCTGATCAGCTCGATCATCGGTTCACTTCAGAACTTTACGATCATACAGGCGCTGACAGAGGGCGGACCAGGGCAGGCAACCACCGTGATGAGCGTCAACATCGTGCGCACGGCATTTATGAAATACGATACCTCTCTTGCGAGCGCGATGGCGCTGGTCATGTTTGCAATCGTTATGGTCATCACGCTGGTTCAGTGGTATGGGCAGAAGAAATGGGTCAATTATTAACCTAAATTCCGCATTGAATTATAACGAGGAGGGGACCGGGACTTTCATATTAAACGCTTTGAAAATCGC